>DJYJ01000028.1 GCA_002450075.1 Clostridiales bacterium UBA6981 | reverse complement strand
AACATCAGCTCGTTCCAGCACTGCAGGAAGGTGTAGATGCCCACGGTGGCCACGGCGGGCTTCATCATCGGAACAATGATCCGCAGGAAAATGCCCCAGACGCTGCAGCCGTCGATACACGCCGACTCGTCCAGTTCGCGCGGGATCTCGTTCATAAAGCCGGTGCAGACCAGGATCGCCATAGCCAGAGAAAAGGCAGAATAGGGGATGATCAGCGCCCAGTAGGTGTTGAGCAGGTGCAGGCGCGAGAGCGTGACATAAACCGGCACGATCGAGGCATGGATCGGGATCGTGAGCCCAAGCATAAAGAACTTGTTGAGTGTTTTGCGTCTCTTCCAGATCAGACGCGTCAGCGCGAAAGTAGCCATGAGCGCAACGACAAGCGTGATGAGGATCGTGGCTGTCGCGACAATGGCGCTGTTGAGAAAATAACGGCCCATGTTTCCGGTATTCAGCGCGCTCGTATAGTTTGACCACAGCCAATTCCGCGGCAGGCCGACGACATTCTCACCGAAGATCTCGGCATTGTTCTTCAGTGAGAACGTGAACATCCAGTACACCGGGAAAAGGTTAATGATCATCCACAGAAAAAGCCCGATATAGATGGCGATACGCGCACCCTTGCTGGTGTTTCTCATGTCACGCCTCCTCCCTGAAGATTGCATTGATGAGCAGCGCAAAGCCGAAGCAGAGCACGATCAGCAGCACGGCGATCGTACTGCCCATGCCGTAGCGGTTGCGCAGGAACAGCATGCTGATCATCAGCGTGCTCGGCACCTCCGTAGAGTGGAGAGGCCCGCCGTTCGTCAGAACATAAATCAAGTCGAAGGATTTCAGAGATCCGGTGACGGCGAAAATCACGCTGATGCGGATGATGGGCTTGATGTAAGGCAGAACGATATAGCGGTTGATCTGCCCGTCCGAGGCGCCGTCGAGCATGGCGGCCTCACGCAGTTCCGGCGGCACGCTTTTAACGCCCGCATAGAGCAGCAGCATATGATAGCCGACATATTGCCACAGCGTCGGAACAAAGACGGCAGAGAGCGCGGTGTTCTTATTGCCAAGCCAGATCCGGGTCCAGTCCTCTCGCCCGATGGCACGCAGAAGCACGTTCAAAATGCCGTAGTCCGGATTGTAGATCTTCAGCCAGAGCTGGCCGATGACGACAGTCGAAATCAAGACCGGCATGAAATAGACCGAGAGAAAGGCGCGCTCGCCTTTGATTTTTTTCCCAAGCGTAAGCGCAAGCGCGAGCGCCAGCGGCAGCTGCAGGAACACGGACAGTGCCGCAAGCAGCAGGGAGTTGCGCAGCGCGCGCATAAAGCCGATAGCGTTACTGGTGAAGAGCTCTTTATAATTGGAAAGGCCGATAAAGGTCTTGGCCCCGATGCCGTTCCAGTCAAAAAGGCTGTAATAGGCGGAGGCGCCGATGGGCGCAATCAATACGCCGCAGAAGAGAATCAACGCGGGCAAAAGGAATACGAGGATATGAACTTTGTTGCTGTACAGTTTTTTCATGGACCGTGTCCTTCTCTCATAGGGAATTCCGTTGTCGCATCAAGGAATGTGCCGTCGCTGTGTTCTCTCCGGTTCGGAGAAGGCGCGTCGGACTTGTCGGGTCAATCGGTGCATCTGCAAGGGAGGCGACCTCCCCGGAGCCGTGGACGGTCCGGGAAAGCCGCCTTGCTTTCCGGTCACGGTGCGGGAAATCTTCCCGCACCGTGTGAGAAAAATCAGCCGATACCCTTGGTCAGGCCGTCGACAAAGCCGGCGCCGTCGACTTCGCAGCCATAGACGAGGGAGACATAGTCGAGGTAGGTGCCTGTGGGCTCCGCGCTCATGGCGGTGTCGCCGAACAGCGTCATGCCGTCGGAGGCGGCAACGATATCAGCAACAGCGGCGACCAGAGGCTTTACATCGGAAGTGTCATAATCGGGAGTCCATGCGGGCAGACCGGAGCCGGTCAGGTAGCCGTAGTGGCAGATTTCCTTGCCCAGTTCAAAGGCAGCCTGCGCGGCAAGCTCGGCGTTGGGAGAGCTCGCTGTCACGGCGAGAGAGTCGGACGGGCCGCCGATGACCTGGCTATAGGTGGCCTTCGCGGAATCCATGACGGGGAAGAGTGCGACCTGGGCGTTGGCGACCTGGTCATTGATCTCACCGCAGTTCCAGGAGCCGTTCTGATAGAAAGCGGTCTTGCCGGCGATGAAGTTGGCCTTGACCTCGTCATTGCCGAGAGCCATGCCGTTGGGATCGAAGTAGCCCTTGTTGATCATATCCTGGAAGGTGTCGACAGCGGTGGCGATAGCGGGATCGTTCCAGGTGGCGGAACCGGAGAAGATGGCGTTGAGGGCTTCATAGCCGATGGTCTTCTGGATGATGGGTTCCAGATACTCGGTGACGCACCAGGTCTCCTTGCCGGCGCAGCCGAAGGGGACGATGTCCTTGGCGACCAGAGCGTCGCAGCAGGCAGTCAGATCCTCATAGGTCTGGGGGACATGGTCCCAGCCGGCCTCGGCCAGCAGGTCCATATTGGCAAACAGGGTGACGATGTTGTAGGTCAGGGGAATAGCATAGTGGTGGCCGTCATAGGTGGAGTTGGAGAGCATCACTTCGGGCAGCTGATCGGCGAAGGGCTTGTAGGCCTCATCCACACAGTAGACGCGGCCGGCATCAACGAAGTCGCCGAGGAAGGCGCCGGACCAGGTGAAGAAGATGTCGGGCAGATCCGTGCCGGCGTTCATCGCGGCCTTGATCTTGGTCTTGTAGGATTCGTTCTCAAAGGCTTCCCACTCGATCTTGACATCGGGGTGAGCAGCCTCGTAGGCGGCGATAGCCGCTTCGTAGGCGGGGCGGTTGGCATCGGACTCGGTGGCGATGCACCACATGGTCAGAACAGTCTGATCGGCGGCGGGAGCCTCAGCGGCCGGAGCCTCGGCAGCGGGAGCCTCGGCGGCGGGAGCCGGAGCAGCCTGCTGGCCGCAGGCGCAGAGAGCGAACACCATGACCAGAGCCATCATCAGTGCGATAAGCTTTTTCATGTTTTTTCCTCCTGTTTTTTATGTTGGTTTTTTTGCTGACATTTTTATAAAGATCTGACCTGCCCGCGCCGCAGCCTCCCGCCTTTGAAGGCGTAGGGCGCCGGCATGCCAAAGTCTTTCCGAAGGGAGTTGTGTCTGGCTTTTCAGCCGGTAACAGGGATTGAGCAGACCCTCTGGCCGCTGAGCTCCGCGCTGCGCGCGTCCGGCGCACCGAAGCCGGCGTACAGCCGCCACATTCCGCTGCCCGGGATACGCTCGCCCTGCTCGTTCACGACCGTGAAGGCATGGGGATCGATTTCGACGGAAAGGGTCTTTTCCTCTCCCGCCTCCAGCCTGACGCGGCAAAAGCCGCAGAGGACAGCGTTTGGCGGGGCGAGGGGCGAGCGCTCGTCGCGCAGATACAGCTCGACGACCTCCTCCTGCGCGCGTCCGCCGTCGTTCCGGACACGGACGCGGGCGCTCTCCCGCCCGGCCTCAAGCAGCTCCAGGCTGCACTTGCTGTAGCCTAGCCCATAGCCGAAGGGGTAGAGAGGCGTTCCCGTGAAATAGCGGTAAGTGCGGTTTTGCATCGAATAATCCGTAAAGGCGGGCATCTCGTCAAGGGCGCTGTTCGTATAGAAGCTGACCGGCAGCTTGCCGGAGGGGGCTTCCCGTCCGAACAGCAGCTCGGCCACGGCTCTTCCGCCGCAGGCGCCGGGGTACCAGCCCAGCAGGATCGCGCCGGCGCGCTCCTGCGCCGCGGAGAGGTCGATCGCGCTGCCCGCGAGCAGCACCACGACCGTCGGCTTGCCGATCGAGAGTATCTGTTCGAGCAGGATGCGCTGCGGCTCGGGCAGAAGCAGATCGCCCTTGTCGCCGGAATAATAGCTGTTGCCGGTGTCGCCCTCTTCACCCTCGAGCGTCTCGTCGAGACCGAGAACAAGGATCACCTTGTCGCTCCGCTTGGCGACCGCCGTCGCTTCCGCGAGCCGGTCGTTCGGCTGAGCAAGCGGCTCCACGCTCTTATCGCCCAGCGCGCAGCCCTCGGAGTAAAGCACGCGGCCCTTGTCGCCCAGCAGATCCTGGATCCCCTCGAGCACCGTGACATAGCGTGAGGGCGTGCCGTGGTAGTTGCCGATGAGCGCGCGGCGGCTGTTGGCGTTCGGGCCGATCACGGCGATCGTCTCGCCGCTGTCGGGATCGAGCGGCAGAAGGCCGCTGTTTTTCAGCAGCACGCACGAGCGCAGCGCCGCGCGGTGGGCAAGCGCGAGATGCCCGGCGCATTCGATCGTTTCATAGGGGACGGCGTCGTACTCGCTCCCCTCGTCTCCGAGGATGCCCAGCAGGAAGCGCGTCGTGAAAAGACGGACCGCGCTGCGGCGGATGTCCTCTTCCGTGATCATGCCCTGCGCATAGGCGTTCATGACGTGCTGGTAGGTGCAGCCGCAGTTGAGATCGCAGCCGGCCTTGAGCGCTTTTGTGACGGATTCGACCGGTGCGGCGGTGATCTTGTGGTTTTCGTGGAAATCCCGGATCGCCCAGCAGTCCGAGACGAAATGGCCTTCAAAGCCCCACTCGCCGCGCAGCTTGCCCATCAGTGCGTCGCTCGCGCAGCAAGGCTCGCCGTTCGTGCGGTTATAGGCGCCCATCACGGCCTCGACCTTCGCATCCCGCACGAGGGCGCGGAAGGCGGGCAGATAGGTCTCTTCCATATCCTTCGGCGAGGCGACGGCATTGAAGCTGTGGCGCAGCGCCTCCGGCCCGCTGTGGACGGCAAAGTGCTTGGCGCAGGCGGCGGTTTTCAGCGTCTCTCCCTTGCCCTGCAGCCCGCGCACGAACGCGCAGCCCAGCCGCGCCGTCAGATACGGGTCTTCGCCGTAGGTCTCGTGTCCGCGGCCCCAGCGCGGGTCACGGAAGATGTTGATGTTGGGCGACCACAGCGTCAGCCCGTGGTAGATATCGCGATCCCCCTCGGATGAGAGGACGTTGTATTTGGCTCGTGCCTCGGTGGAAACGGCGTCGGCGATCTGCGTGAGCAGTTCGTCGTCGAACATCGCCGCCATGCCGATCGCCTGCGGAAAGCTCGTCGCCGTTCCGCCGCGGGCGAGGCCGTGCAGCCCCTCGTTCCACCAGTTATAGGCCGGGATGCCCAGCCTCTCGACGGCCGGCGCGTCAAAGCGCAGCTGTGAGGCCGCCTCTTCGACGCTCATGCGTCCGACGAGCTCCTCGGCTCTTTTTTTAGCCTGGTCACGCGTCATGGAGAAAGTTCCTTGTATTATAGAGTAGTAG
>DJYJ01000020.1 GCA_002450075.1 Clostridiales bacterium UBA6981 | reverse complement strand
AACATGGCAGAAGTCAAACTGGTAAACATCAAGAAAGTGTACCCCTTCATCAGCGGCGAGCAGAAGAAGAGCAAGAAGAAAAAGGCTGACGAACCGGAAAAGAAGAAAGTCAACCTCCAGATCACGGACGAGGGCGTCGTTGCGGTTCAGGAATTCAACCTGGACATCAAGGACAAGGAATTCATCGTCCTGGTCGGCCCCTCCGGCTGCGGCAAGTCGACGACGCTGCGTATGGTCGCGGGTCTGGAAGAGATCTCCGGCGGCGAGCTGTACATCGACGGCAAGCTGATGAACGACGTTGCGCCGAAGGACCGCGACATCGCGATGGTGTTCCAGAACTACGCGCTCTACCCCCACATGACCGTGTATGACAACATGGCCTTTTCCCTGAAGCTGCGCCACACGCCGAAGGACGAGATCGACAAGAAGGTGCGCGAGGCGGCGGAGATCCTCGATATTACCCAGTACCTGGAGCGTAAGCCCAAGGCCCTGTCCGGCGGCCAGAGACAGCGTGTGGCCATCGGCCGCGCGATCGTGCGTGACCCGAAGGTGATGCTGATGGACGAGCCGCTCTCGAACCTGGACGCCAAGCTCCGTAACGAGATGCGCGCGGAGATCATCAAGCTGCGCCAGAGGATCAACACCACGTTCATGTACGTCACCCACGACCAGACGGAGGCCATGACGCTGGGCGACCGGATCGTCATCATGAAGGACGGCTACATCCAGCAGATCGGCACGCCGCAGGACGTGTTCAACCATCCGGCGAACCTGTTCGTCGCGGGCTTCATCGGCATGCCCGTTATGAACTTCTTTGACGCGCAGCTCACGCGCGAGGGCAGCAAGTACTTCGTGGAGATCGGCGGACTGAAGGTCGAGCTGAGCGAGGACAAGGAAGAGCGTCTGCTCAAGAATGATGTCCAGTCTCAGGCGATCACGCTGGGCGTGCGTCCGGAGCACACGGACGTTTCGGACAAGGGCATCGCGGCGCGCGTGGACGTGAGCGAAATGATGGGCTCGAGCGTGCACCTGCATGTCAATGCCGACGGCCGCGACGTGATCATCATCGTGCCGACGATCGACATGAAGGGCAACTATAACATCGGCGACACCGTCCACTTCACCTTCGACGGCAAGGTCGCCCACGTCTTCTCCAAGGAGACCGACAAGAACCTCGAGTTCTGATTTCCCGCAGGAATTTCCGGCCAGGGCAACGCCCTGGCCGGTTTTCGTTTTGTCTGATTTGTCAAGTTTCACGGAAAATATGACGCGCGCCGGCGAGGGGAATCGGCAATTCCGACGAACTGAAAAAAATGCGGAAAAAAGGCTTGCAATTTCCCCCCTTCTCGCGTATACTCCCACACAGAAAACAGATTTTTAAGCGCGGTACGAGAGACCGGCAAAATCGCTCATATAGATCGGATGCCACGGATGCATCCCTAAATCTTGTTGTGCTTTGCCGGTATCAGGCAAAGCTTTTTTGTTGCCCGGAAAGGAGTGACACGGCCGTGAAGCTCAAGGCACAGATCATGGACGAGGCGGCGCTGGGCCGCGCGCTCATGCGCATTTCCCACGAGATCGACGAGCACAACCGCGGCGTGGACAACGTCGTCCTCGTCGGCGTCCGCCGCCGGGGCGAGCCGCTCGCCCAGCGTATCCGCGGCAACATCCATAAGATCGAGGACAAGGACGTGCCCTGCGGCAGTCTGGACATCCGATTCTACCGCGACGATCTCAGCCACGTCGCCGAGCAGCCCGAGACCAGACGCGCCGCGCTGCCTTTCGACGTGACCGACCGCGACGTCGTGCTCTGCGACGACGTGATCTACACCGGCCGCACCGCCCGCGCGGCGATCGAGGCGATCTTCTCGCTCGGCCGTCCCCGGACGATCCAGCTGGCCGTGCTCATCGATCGCGGCCACCGCGAGCTGCCCATCCGTCCCGACTATGTCGGCAAGAACATCCCCACCTCGCGCAGCGAGCTGGTGGAGGTCCGCCTGCCGGAGTTCGACGGCGAGACGGGCGTATATCTGATGGATCTGGGCGAGTGATCGCCCTTTCCATATATTTTCATTAATTTTATTTGGAAAGGTAAAGATGAAAATGGGAAAAGAGAAAAAAGCGGCCGTTGACGGCCCGATCTACGACGCGCGTACGCTCGGTACGCCGAAAATGCTCGTCCTCGGTGTGCAGCACCTCTTCGCCATGTTCGGCGCGACCGTGCTCGTCCCGATTCTGACCGGTCTGAGCGTCTCCGCGACGCTGCTCTTCGCCGGCCTCGCCACGCTGTTCATGCACCTGGTCACCGGCAAGAAGGTCCCCGTGTTCCTCGGCTCCTCCTTCGCCTTCCTCGGCGGCTACTTCGGTGTCGTCGCCTCCGGCGCCGAGCTGGGGCTGTCCCAGGCTGAGGCGCTTCCCTACGCCTGCGTCGGCGTCGCCTGCGCCGGCCTTCTGTACCTCATCCTTGCGGGAATCTGCAAGGCTTTCGGCTCGAAGAACGTCATGCGCTTCTTCCCGCCCGTCGTCACCGGCCCGATCATCATCGCCATCGGCCTGATCCTCGCGCCGTCCGCCATCAACAACTGCTCCACCAACTGGTGGATCGCACTGGTCGCGATCGTCGTCGTCATCGTCTGCAACATTTGGGGCAAGGGCATGATCAAGATCGTCCCGATCCTGATGGGCGTGCTCGCCTCCTACCTGGTCGCCGCGATCACCGGCAACGTCGACTTCTCCGGCGTCAAGGACGCCGCCTGGATCGGCCTGCCTGTCGCCATGCAGAACACCGTCTTCGGCCTCTTCTCCTCCGGCAGCGTCAACACCGGTCTGCTGGTCTCCTCGATCATCATGATCGTCCCGATCGCCTTCGCGACGATGATGGAGCACGTCGGCGACATCTCCGCCATCAGCGGCGCCATTGAAAAGAACCTCATCGAGGATCCGGGCCTGCACCGCACGCTGATCGGCGACGGCATCGGCACCACGATCGCCGCCCTCTTCGGCGCCCCGGCCAACACCACCTACGGCGAGAACACCGGCGTCCTCATTCTGACCAAGGTCTACGACCCGAAGGTCGTCCGCATCGCGGCTTACTTCGCCATCCTCCTCTCCTTCTGCCCGAAGTTCGCGGCTCTGATCACCGCGATGCCCGCCGCCACGATCGGCGGCGTGTCGATCATCCTCTACGGCATGATCTCCGCGGTCGGCGTCCGCAACATGGTCGAGAACCACACCGACTTCCAGAAGTCCCGCAACGTCATCGTCGCGGCCGTCATCCTCGGCCTGGCGCTGGGCGTGAACTTCTCCGCCGCCGGCGCGATCTCCTTCGCCATCGGCAACGTCAACATCGCCCTGTCCGGCCTCGCGATCGCCTCGATCGTCGGCATCGTCCTCAATGCCATCCTCCCCGGCAAGCGCGACGAGTACATGCCCAACGAAGAGAACTCCGGCTCGCTCGGCAAGTTCTGATCTTTCCGCGGTCGTCAGCCAACCGAAAAACAGCTCCCCGCTCCGTATAGGAGCGGGGAGTTTTGCTTTACGGGCTTTACAGGAAAGGTTTTTCTTGAATTCGGTCGGTTTTCCCGGTAAAATAAGATTTAAAGCAAAATTACGGTATACTCCGGATCATCACAAGGAGAAGACCATGGGAAGAACGAACAATTTTTTCAGCGGCGGCATCCGCAGAAAGATCTTCAGCATGCTGCTGATCACGATCCTGCTGATCATCGCGGCCTATACGGCGGTCTATCTGTTCCAGTCGGCCCGTGTGGAGCGGCTGGTAGGCGATATCTACGAGGAGCAGGCGCAGGTGTTTGTCGACAACGGTCTGGAGGAACAGTACAACGGGCTTCAGAACCGCGCCGTCACCACCTTCCACAGGGAGATGTTCCACGCGAGGAACATCCTGATCCTCTCGGTGGCCGCGATCGTGGCGGCCGGGATGGCGTTCGCGGCCTCCATCACCAACCGGATCATCGATCCGCTCAACACCATCACCCGTCGCGTGGCCTCGCTCGGCGTCCGGAACCGCCAGTTTCAGATGGAGGACGTCTATAAGACCGGCGACGAGATCGAGGTCCTGGCCGAGTCCTTTGCCAAGCTCTCCGCGCGGACGGTGCTGTATATCGAGCAGATCAAGCGCGTCACCTCGGAAAAGGAGCGCATCGGCGCCGAGCTCGACATGGCCAAAAAGATCCAGGCCAGCCAGCTCCCCCAGGATTTCGACGAATTCTGCAGCGGGAAGAACTTTAGTCTGCATGCCTATATGCGGCCCGCGCGCGAGGTGGGCGGCGATTTCTATGATTACTTTATGATCGACGACGACCACGTCGGGCTGGTCATGGCCGACGTCTCCGGCAAGGGAATTCCGGCCGCGCTGCTGATGATGATCTCCCGCATCCTGATCAAGACGCACCTGCAGGGCGGGCAGACCCCGGCTGAGGCGCTGTTCACCACCAACAACCAGATCTGCTCGAAGAACGAGTCGGATTTCTTCGTCACTGCGTGGGTCGCCTCGATTGATCTGTCCACGGGCAAGGGCGTCGCGGTCAACGCCGGGCACGAGCACCCGATCCTGTGCCGGGCAGGCGGGCAGTACGAGCTGATCAAATACCGCCACGCGCTCCCTCTCGGCACCATGGAGGGCGTGGTCTTCAAGGAACGCGAGTTTGAGATGCATCCGGGCGACAGTCTCTTTGTCTATACCGACGGCGTGGCCGAGGCGACCGATCCCCAGGGCCGGCTTTTCGGGACGGACAGGATCCTCGATACGCTCAACGCCGACCCGGACGCGGAAACGCACACCGTGCTCGCGACCATGATGGAGAAGATCGACAGCTTTGCCGCCGAGGCGGAGCAGTTTGACGACATCACCATGCTGAGCTTCCGCTACCAGGGATAAGGGAGAGAGATCCAATGGAAAACATTCAGATCCGAAAAGTGCTGAGGATCATCGGGGACATCTTCATCCCGATGCTGCCCGGCATTATCTGCGCGGGGCTTTGCGGAGGCTTTGCCTCTCTGCTTACCCAGGTGATTCCGAACTATACGGAAAACAGCCTGTGGTCCTTTCTCTATCAGGTTCTGACGCTGATCAACACCGCGATGATGACCTACCTGACTGCCTGGGCGGGCTACCGCGCGACCGAGCGCTTCGGCGGCACGCCCATCCTCGGCGGCATGCTCGGCATGATCACCTCGCTCGAAGGGATCAACCGGATCTCCGAGATCCTGGGGCTGTATAACCAGGCCGTTCCGCTCGAGTCCGTGCTCTGCAGCGGCAAGGGCGGCGTGCTGGCGGTCATCGCGGGCGCGCTGCTGATCGCCTATGTGGAAAAGGCGATCCGCGTCGGCATGCCAAAGTCCGTCGATGTGATCTTCACGCCGCTGATCACGATGCTGGTCTGTGTGATCCCCTATATCTTGTTCATCATGCCGCTGTTCGGCTATGCCTCCAGCGGCGTCGTCTGGCTGTTCGGGCGGGCGTGCCTGTCGGAGAACATCCTGGTTCGCGCCGTTTCGGGCTATATTGCCGCGGCGCTGTTTCTGCCGCTGGTGGCGGCGGGCATGCACCACGGCCTTGTCGCCCTGTACAGCGTCCAGCTGCAGGAGCTGGGCTTCGTCACGCTCTACCCGGCTCTCGCCATGGCCGGCGCGGGCCAGGTCGGCGCGGCGCTCGCGCTGTGGAAAAAGGCCAAAAAGGCCGGCAACAAGGATCTCTGCGCTGTGATCGCCGGGGCGCTGCCGGCGGGCTTTCTCGGCGTGGGCGAGCCGCTGATCTACGGCGTCACGCTTCCCCTCGGCAAGCCATTCCTCACGGCCGGGCTCGGCGCGGGCTTCGGCGGCGCGTTTATCATGCTCACCCAGGTGGCCTCCACGACGTGGGGACCCTCCGGTCTGCTCGGCGCGTTCGTCATGACGGCCGGACAGGGCGGCCCCGGACGGAGCATCCTCTTTTATCTGCTTGCGCTCATCATCAGCTATGTCGGCGGCTATCTCATCACAGACGCCTTTTACAAAGAGTCGTCGCTTGCCTTTGAGGCGGAGATCCCCGCCGAGGAGAGCGCGAGACAGCGCGCCGCGGCCTTTGCCCGCGCCAGCCGGAAGAAGGCCAGACATGTCGTCGCGGGCGAGTCCCTGACCATGGAAAAGCTGGGGATCGGCTCCCTGGCGCTTGCCGCCCCCGTGGACGGCGATACCGTCCCCATGCGGGAGATCCCCGACATCATGTTCTCCTCCGGCGTTATTGGCAGCTGCATCGGCATCATGCCGGCGAGCGGCCATATCGTGGCGCCGTGCGACGGCGTGGTCACCGAGGTCGCCGACACCGGCCACGCCATGACCTTCCGGACGGAGGACGGCATGGAGATCCTGCTTTTGATCGGCATCGACAGCTTCATCCTCAACGGCAAGGGACTTGTGCCGCTGATCCGCGAGGGGGATACCGTCACCGCGGGACAGACGATCATGGAGGCCGAGATCGACCGGATCCGAAACGCCGGTCTCAATCCGCTCGTCATCACCGTTTTGAGCAATTGATGAAACAGACAAAGCCCCTGTTCCCGCGGGAACAGGGGCTGTTTTTCTGTCAAAGACTATCAAAGATCCAGCGCACAGACATCCTCGACCGTCTCGCGGCGCACGGCGGCATAGTCCTCCCCGCCGCGCAGCATCACGACCGGCGGCCGCGGAAAGCGGTTGTAGTTCGAGGCCATCGAATAGTTGTATGCCCCCGTCGTGCAGACGGCGATGCGGTCGCCGCGGCCGGTGTTGGCCGGCAGACTGACGGCGGGCTGCAGGATGTCGCCGCTCTCGCAGCAGCGCCCGGCCAGGTCAAAGATCGCCCGCAGGCCGCTGCGCCCTTCGGCGTGCAGCACCGTATAGCGCGCGCCGTAGAGACAGTAGCGCGGATTGTCGGTCATGCCGCCGTCGGTGATGATATAGCTCTTATAGCCCGGGATGCGCTTGACGCTGCAGACGGTATAGACCGTCATGCCCGCGTCCGCCACGATGCTGCGCCCCGGCTCCATCAAAAACCGCGGCTCTTCCAGCCCGGCCTCGTCCAGCCGCCGCCGCAGCCGTGCCGCGACCTCGGCGATGCGGGCGGGGATGTCGGCGGCGGGGTCGCCGTCCGTATAGCGCACGCCGTAGCCGCCGCCCAGGTTGAGCTCGCGGAAGGAAAGAGAGAGCTCGCTCTTTACCTCGGCCATAAAGCCGACCATCAGATCGACCGTGCGCAAAAACACGTCCTCGTCAAAGACCATCGAGCCCACGTGGCAGTGCAGCCCTGCGAGATCGAGCCGGTCCATCGTCAGCGCCGCGCGTACAAACTCCATCGCCTGCCCGGTCTCGACCGGGACGCCGAACTTGACGTCCACCGCGCCGGTGTTGACGGCCTCGTAGGTGTGCGGGTCGATGCCCGGCGTGATGCGCAGCAGCACCTTCTGCCTCTTGCCGAGCGCCGCGGCGATCTCGTTGAGCGCGATCAGCTCGTCGCCGTTGTCCACGATGAAGCAGCCCACGCCCGCGGAGAGCGCATAGCGGATGTCCGCGTCGGTCTTGCCGTCGCCGTGATAGTAGATCTTATCCGCCGGAAAGCCGGCCGAGAGCGCGGTCGCGATCTCGCCGGGGGAGACGGCGTCGACGCCCATGCCCTCCTCGGCCATGATCCGGTACATCCGGCGGAAGGAGGCGGCCTTGCCCGCATAGAGCGGCAGCGCGTCACCGCCGAAGCTTTCGCGGAAGGCAGAAAGGTACATCCGGCAGTTTTGGCGGATGCGGTCCTCGTCCATCAGATACAGCGGCGTGCCCCAGCGGTCCGCTAGCGCGTCCACGCGCTGCCCGGCAAAGCACAGCGCGCCGTTCTCATCGCGGGAAATGTTGTCGCTCAGCATGCGCGACCCTCCTTGTTTGCTTTTCATTACATTATCACGCTAAAACGCAAAAGTCAAGAGAAAGAAAAAAGCCCGCTGCCGCTCAGACAGCGAGCCTCTTTTTACAGCTGAAAACAAATACTAGAAACTAGAAACCAGATACTAGAAACTATCGTCACCGCTCTTCGCGGAAGTACGGCAGACCCAGCGAGGCGGGGGGCTGGTTCTCGCGGCGGTTGCGCATCGAGGTAATGACCAGCACAATGATCGTGACCACATAGGGCAGCATCTTGTACAGCTCCTTGACGGCCAGGTTCATGCCGGAGGGGATGTACATGTGGACGATATACAGTCCGCCGAACAGGAACGAGGCCAGCACGCCCACGTTCGGGCGCCACACGGTGAAGATGACCAGCGCGATGGCAAGCCAGCCGCGGTCGCCGAAGGCGTCGTTGGCCCACACGCCGGAGGCGTAGTCCATCACATAGTACAGCCCGCCGAGGCCCGCGATCATCGAACCGATACAGGTCGCCGCATACTTATAGCGTGCCACGTTGACGCCGGCGGCGTCCGCGGTGTTGGGGCTTTCGCCCACGGCACGCAGATGCAGGCCGGTGCGGGTGCGGTTAAGGAAATACGAAGCAACGAGCGCAATGATCACCGCCACATAGGCGAGAAAGCCGTAGCTGAGGAAAATTTTGCCGAACCAGCCCAGACGCTCGGCCGCCGGGAGACTGCGGCGGAAGGCGTTGCTGGTGGCGGAGAGAATGATGGAGGGCAGCGAGCTGCCGGAGAGCTTGATCAGCGAGCCGCCGAAGAAGTTGCCGAAGCCGACGCCGAAGGTCGTCAGCGCAAGACCGGTGACGTTCTGGTTGGCGCGCAGCGTGACGGTCAGGAAGCAGTACAAAAGCCCCATCAGCAGTGACCCAAGCAGGCAGCAGACAAGCGGGATCAGGACCCCGAGCGTCGGGTTGAAGCCGCTGCCGGCGGCCTGCTCGTAATAAAACGAGCCGATAACGCCGCTGATGCCGCCGACGTACATGATGCCGGGGATACCGAGGTTCAGGTTGCCGGACTTCTCGGTCAGGGTTTCGCCCGTGCTGCCAAGCAGAAGCGGGATGCCCTGGACGATCGCACGGGGAATGAAGGATACGATGTCGAACATGACTTATTTGTCCTCCTTTCCGGCGCTCTTGCGGAATTTGAGCTGATAGTTGATAAAGAACTCGCTTCCGATGATGAAAAACAGGATGATGCCGGTCAGAATATCGCCGAAGGACTGGTTAAGGGAAAAGCTCGTGGCGATTTCGCTTGCGCCGCGGTCCAGAAAGACCAGCAGAAAGCTTGTAAGGATCATCCAGATCGGGTTGAACTTGGCCAGCCACGAGACCATGACGGCGGTAAAGCCGCGGCCGTCGACGATGCTTGTGGTGAGCGTGTGGTTTGTGCCGCCGACGAGCAGAAGACCCGCCAGACCGCAGACCGCACCGGAGAGCAGCATCGTGCGGATGATGACGCGGTCGACCTTGATGCCGACATAGCGGGCGGTGCGTTCGCTCTCGCCGACGACGGCGATCTCATAGCCGTGCTTGGAGTAGTTCAGGTAAATATACATCGCCACACAGACAAGCGCGACAATGATGATGTTCAGCAGATATTTGTTGGTGCCGATCTGCGGGAACCAGCCGATGTGGCTGTTGGGGTTGATGATGCCGATGTTGCCCGAGCCCTTGGGAGATTCCCATACGACGCAGTAATAGGCTACAAGCTGCATCGCAACATAGTTCATCATCAGCGTGAAGAGCGTTTCGTTGGTGTTGAAGCGGGCCTTGAAGAAAGCGGGGACGGCCGCCCAGATCGCGCCGGCGAGGACGCTTGTGACGGTCATGCAGACGATAACGGCCCAGCCGGGAAGAGAGTCGGACAGCAGGATCATGCAGGCAGCGGCCGCAAGTCCGCCGATCAGAGCCTGACCCTCGCCGCCGAGATTCCAGCAGCGCATGCGGAAGGCGGGCGTAACGGCAAGCGATACGCACAGCAGCATGGCAATGTTCTGCGTCAGGACCCAGAATTTGCGCGGTGTGCCGAAGGATCCCTTGAAAATGGCCACATAAACCCGGATCGGATCCTCCCCGGTGACGGAGGAGGTGATGATGCCGCAGACGATCAGCGCCAGCAGCAGCGCGCCGCCGCGGATGGCCCAGGTTTGGTACCAGCGCAGCGTGCCGCGCTTGGCGATGTGGAACAGAGGCTCGCGCGGGCGATTATTCATCTTTGGCACCTCCCAGCTTCGTCATCATCATGCCGACCTCACGCTTCTTCGCGCCGCGGCCGGGTACGATACCGCTTACCTTTCCGCCGCAGAGCACGAGGATGCGGTCGGCCAGCTCCAGCAGGACGTCCAGATCCTCGCCGACGTAGATGACGGCGACGCCCGCGGCCTTCTGGCGGTTGATCAGATCATAGATCGTGTAGGAGGAGTTGATATCCAGTCCGCGCACGGCGTAGGCCGTCAGCAGCACGGTGGGGGCGTTTGCGATCTCGCGGCCGACAAGCACCTTCTGCACGTTGCCGCCGGAGAGACGGCGCACCGGCGTCGAAACACTCGGCGTCGAGACCTCCAGCTCCTGCACAACGGTCTCCGCGAGCTTCTTGGGGCTGCGGCGGTCGGTAAACAGGCCGTGGCCGCGGCGGAAGGAGCGGAGCATCATGTTATCGGAAAGGTCCATGTTGCCGACAAGGCCCATGCCCAGACGGTCCTCCGGCACGAAGGAGAGGGCGACGCCCATCTCGGCGATCGCGAGAGGATCCTTGCCCAGCAGCTCTTCACGGCTGCCGTCGTCTTCAATATAGCTGATCGAGCCGCTCTCCACCGGCTGGAGACCGGCGATCGCCTCGAGCAGCTCCTTCTGGCCGCAGCCGGAGATGCCCGCGATGCCCAGGATCTCGCCGGAGTTGGCGGTGAAGGAGACGTCGTCGAGCTTGACGATGCCCTCGATGTTGCGCACGGTCAGCCCCTTGACCTCGATGCGGGGCTTGGGGTTCACCGGCTCGGGACGGTCGATGTTCAGGGTGACGGCGTGGCCGACCATCATGTTGGTCATTTCCTGGGCGTTGGTCTTGCTCGTCGGCATGTCGCCGATGAACTGGCCGTGGCGCAGGATCGCCACGCGGTCGGAGAGCGCCTCGACCTCGTGCATCTTGTGGGTGATGATGACGATGGCCTTGCCGTCGTTGCGCATGTTGCGCAGCACGGCAAAGAGCTTGTCCGTCTCCTGCGGGGTCAGCACGGCGGTGGGCTCGTCCAGGATCAGGATGTCCGCGCCGCGGTAGAGCACCTTGACGATCTCCACGGTCTGCTTCTGGGAAACGGACATGTCATAGATCTTCTGGTCGGGGTCGACCTCAAAGCCGTAGGCGTCGCAGATCTCGCGGATCTTCTGCGAAGCGCTCTTGAGATCGAGCTTGCCCGGCAGCCCGAGCACGATGTTTTCCGCGGCCGAGAGCACGTCGACCAGCTTGAAGTGCTGGTGGATCATGCCGATGCCCAGCGCGAAGGCGTCCTTCGGAGAACGGATCACCACGTCCTTGCCGTCGATCGAGATCGAGCCCTCGTCCGGAAAGTAAATGCCGGAGAGCATGTTCATCAGCGTGGTCTTGCCGCTGCCGTTTTCGCCCAGCAGCGCCAGGATCTCGCCGCGGTAGATGTCCAGCCAGACCTTGTCGTTGGCCACGACCGGGCCGAAGGTCTTGGTAATGTTGCGCATTTTGACGGCGGGGGTCTTGTTGTCCAATGTCAGTCCTCCTTTGATACCGATATCCGATCAGAAGATCAAGAGTTAATATAAATGGCGATATGCTGTAAAGAGCAACGCAGGGACTGTTGCCCCCACGCTGCTCTTTGCAGCATATCCTGCGGCAAAAAGCGAGCGATATGAAGCATCTGGGAAGTCCCGGAGGACATACCGGGACTTCCCAGAATGTGTAGGATCAGGCGTCGAGATTGGTGATGCCGTCGATGAACAGATCGAAGTAAGGAGCGCTGCGGAACTCGGACTCGTGGAAGTAGCCGTCGGAAACGACCTGAGTCTCGGGCTGGAAGTCGCCCATATCGTCAACGTCGGCAAGGTACTCGGTCAGAGGTGCGCCGTCCTTGGTGAAGGTGGCGGTGTCGAAAACCTTCAGAGAGCCGTCCTCGAGAGCGGCCTTGACTTCGGCCAGCTTGTCGGCGGTGCCGGCAGCGGCGGCCTGCTCGTTGACCTCGGTCAGCTCGACAGAGCCGGTGGCGATGGTGCCGGTCCAGTCAGCGGGGATCTCCTCGCCGTTCATCACGCAGCTCATGGCAAACTCCATGTAAGGAGCCCAGTTGATACGGGAAGCGACGATGAAGGTGTTGGGGCAGGCGTCAGCGGCGGAGCCGTTGTAGAACACGAAGGGGATGCCGTTGGCCTCGCACTCGGTGGGAGCGCCCATGGAGTCGGCGTGCTCGGAAATCAGAACGCAGCCGTTGTTGATCAGCTTGGTGGCGCCTTCCTTCTCGAGGGTCGGATCGTACCAGGAGTTGGTGAAGGTCACGTCCATCGTGGCGGAGGGGCAGACGTAGCGAACGCCGAGGAAGAAGGAGGTGAAGCCGGAAACGACTTCGGCATAGGGGAACGCGCCGATGTAGCCGACCTTGGCCTGATCAGCGGTGATCTCGCCGTTCTCGATCATCTCGTTGAGCTTCAGACCGGCAGCAACGCCGCCCAGGAAACGGCCTTCATAGATGGAGGCAAACGCGTTGTGGTAGTTGGGGGTGCCGGCGGTGTGCGCCTGGGTGCCGGTGGCGTGGCAGAACTGGACCTCGGGGAACTCCTTGGCAGCCTGCAGCAGGAAGGGCTCGTGACCGAAGGAGTCAGCGAAAATAAAGTTGCAGCCTTCATCGACGAGCTCGGCGGCGGCGTCATAGCACTCCTGGCCCTCGGGAACACCGGTCTTGAGCAGGTACTCAACACCCAGCTTCTCGCAGGCTTCCTTGGCAGCGTTGATGAAGTTGAGGTCATAGGTGGAGTTCTCGTCGTGCAGGAAGATGAAGCCGGCCTTGACGGTCTTGGCCTCGGCGGCGGGCTCGGCAGCCTCAGCGGCGGGAGCGGCTTCCTCGGCGGGGGCGTTGTTCTCGGCGGCGGGAGCCTCGTTCGCGGCGGGGGCGGCAGCCTGGCCGCAGGCGGCGAGCGCAAAGATCATCGCGAGCGCAAGGATCAGAGCAAGAATCTTTTTCATTTTGTTTCTCCTTTTTTCTTATTCCGAGTACCGCCAGCCATAAGAAGCAAAAAACGCACTGCCTTGCCGGTGAAACGACAAAGACAATGCGAAAAACAAAGATGAGGCGCAGCAGGAAAAAACTGCGTCTTAAGTTGGTTTTCGATAGTCCGGTCATTTACGGCGTCCGGGTAGAAACTTCAAATCCATATCATTTGCTATATATCGAAAGCGGTATTCGGTTTTTACGCCCTTAAAATAACAGCAAAGCCGACAAAAGTCAAGTGTGGCATTTTTGCATATTTGCACAGGAATAAAGAGGCGGTTTTGTACATATCGCACAAAACCGCTTTAACGCGCTAAAACCCGGAAACGATTGCGGGAGAATGGTTTAAGGATTTGTAGGGAAATTGTGGAAAACGGCGGAAAAGCCCCTCAGCAAAAGCGCAGACCGTCATCGCGCATTTCGGCGATCCTGGCCAGCGATTCCACACGCAGACCCGCGGCGCGCAGCTTGTCCCCGCCGCCCTGAAAGACCTTTTCGATCGCGATGCCCGCGCCGACGACCGTCGCCCCGGCCTGCTCGCACAGCGCCTTGAGCCCGACGAGCGCCGCGCCGGTGGCGAGAAAATCATCCACGATCAGCACGCGGTCGCCCGGCCGGATATAGTCCTTCGACACCAGCACGGTGTTCGTGTTGCCGTGGGTAAAGGATTCGACCTCCGCGCTGTAAACGCGGTCGGAGAGGTTTTTCGTCTTGCTCTTTTTGGCAAAGACCATCGGGCAGCCGAAGACATACCCGGTCATGGCCGCGATGGCGATGCCGCTGGCCTCGATCGTCAGCACCTTGGTCACGCCCTCGCCGCCGAAGAGACGGTGCAGCTCCCGCGCCATCTCATAGAGCAGCGCCGTGTCGATCTGGTGATTGAGAAAGTTGTCCACCTTCAGAATGCCGCCGGGCAGCACTTTGCCGTCGGACAGGATGCGGTCTTCAAGAAGCTTCATGGGAATGCCCTCCGTTTTGAAAGATGATTTTGCCGGAATGAAGAAAGGGGAAAAAGACTGAAACCCGGTTAAAACGACCGACCGAGCAGCGAGCATGTTTTTCGTCAGGCGAGGCAGCCGAGGCGGAGGAATACTTTGTGTATTTCCCGGCTCGGATAACGAAGCATGGCGGAAAACAGGCCGATGCGAATCGGGAGGCTTGGCCGGGTTTTAGTCTCTAATAAAAGAGAATGTGACAAAACCAGGGCGGAAATCGTCCGCCGGATGTGCCGAAGCTGAGCCCGTTCGCCGTTTACCTCTATAATACCGAAAAAAGCCCGTCTTATATTTCAGACAGGCTTGTTTCGGGTAATGTTCAATTACAGCGCGCGCTCAACCTTGCCGCTGCGCAGGCAGCGGGTGCAGACGTAGACGTGCTGAGGAGTGCCGTCGACGATGGCCTTGACGCGCTTCACGTTCGGCTTCCAGGTACGGTTGGAGCGTCTGTGGGAGTGGCTGACCTTGATGCCGAAGGTAACACCCTTGTCACAGAACTGACACTTTGCCATATTTGAAGCACCTCCTTGCTAGTGTTTCGCTGAGTAAACAGCTTTTATATAATAGCAGACCGATCCGGCAAATGCAAGCAAAATTTTCACACTTTTTCCCACCTTTTTGCCCGCCTGCACAGCTTGTTGCCGCCCTTCCGGAAAACCACAAGATGTAGAAATTGCGATAGCCTCCTTGGCGGGACGGGGAAGAAAACGCCCGGATGCGTGTAAATAATCGTTGCCAACGGGAGGAAAAATGAGTACAATATACTATAGAAGAAAATACCCGCCAAGGAGGAAGAGATGAGAAGCAAGTATTCCGTCCCGCTCAAGACCATTGCCAAGGAGCACAATCTTGAGCTGCTGCACGCCGCAAAGGACTATGACAGCGCGAAGATCACGACCTATGACGTCAACCGTCCGGCCATGCAGCTCACCGGCTTTTACAATTACTTCGACCCCCACCGCATCCAGATCATCGGCCGCGTCGAGAGCACCTATCTCGACACGCTGACCCACGAGGGCCGGCGCGACGCCTTCGAGCGCTTCATGCAGTATGACATCGCCGCGCTGGTGATCTGCCACGGCATGCAGCCCTTCCCCGAATGCATGGAGATGGCCGAAAAGTATGACCGCACGGTCTTCATCACCGCCGAGGACACCAGCGAATTTCAGGCGGGCGTGATCTCCTCGCTGCGCAGCCACCTCGCGCCGCGCCAGACGATGCACGGCGTGCTCGTCGAGATCTACGGCGAGGGCGTGCTGCTCACCGGCGACAGCGGCATCGGCAAGAGCGAGACGGCGCTCGAGCTCATCAAGCGCGGCCACCGGCTGATCGCCGACGACGCCGTGCAGATCCGCAAGGTCGGCAAAAACCGGCTGATTGGCGATGCGCCGGAGATGATCCGCTATTACATGGAGCTGCGCGGCATCGGCGTCGTCAACGTGCGCCGGATCTACGGCATCGGCTCCGTCAAGCCGGACAGCGGGATCGACCTTGTCGTCCATCTCGAGCCCTGGCAGGAGGGCAAGGCCTATGACCGTCTGGGCCTCACGAGTGAGACGGAAAATATCCTTGGCGTCGAGGTCCCGCGCGTGACCATCCCGGTCCGCCCCGGACGCAACCTCGCCGTCATCCTGGAGCTGGCCGCGATGAACAACCGCCAGAAGAATCTCGGCTACAATGCCGCCGAGGCGCTGGCCGCCGAGCATGACCTGGCCATCGACGCCGGACAGTTTTGATTCTGTGACAGTGGAGTTTGACATGGATAACAAGGACATACTTGAAACGAAAGAGACCCCGGCCACGGCGCCGGAGGAAAAAGAGGACCGCTGCCGCGAGAACCTGGAAAAGGCGATCGCCGCCGTGAAAAAAGAGCTGCCCGGCATGACGCTGCTGGAAAACGAGCCGATGAGCGCTCACTGCTCGTTCAAAATCGGCGGACCGGTGCGCGCGCTGGCCGCGCCGGAGGACGTGACCAGCCTCTCGAGGCTGTGCAGCATCTTAAAGGACCACCACATCGCGCCGATGATGCTCGGCAACGGCACGAACATCCTCTTCCCCGACGAGGGGCTCGACCAGCTCTTCCTGGTCTCGACCGAGAAGCTGACGGGGATGTTCCTGCTGCCGGACGGCGCGATCTATGCCGAGGCCGGCGTTTCGCTCTCAAAGCTCGCGAGCTTTGCGAGGCAGAACGAGCTTGCGGGGCTGGAGTTTGCCTCCGGCATCCCGGGCACGGTCGGCGGCGGCACGATCATGAACGCCGGCGCCTACGGCGGCGAGCTCAAGGACGTGATCGAAAGCGTCGTCGTCCTGTATGTGCCGGATCAGCGGCTCTATGAGCTGACGAGGGAGCAGTGCGCCTTTGCCTACCGCACGAGCCTGTTCAAGAAGATGGGCGGCTGCCTGGTGCTCAGCGTGGTGTTCCGCCTGGAGAAGGGCGACGGCGAAGCCATCGCCGCGAAGATGCGCGAGCTAAACGAGCGCCGCCGCGACAAGCAGCCGCTCGATCTGCCCTCGGCCGGCAGCGCCTTCAAGCGGCCGGAGGGCTATTACGCCGCCGCGCTCATCGACGAGGCGGGGCTCAAGGGCTATACCGTCGGCGGCGCGCAGGTGTCGGAAAAGCACGCAGGCTTTGTGGTGAATATCGGCGGGGCGACCTCCCACGACGTGTACGATCTTTTGATGCATGTGCGCAACACGGTGTATCGGGAAAAGGGCGTGCAGCTCGAGCCGGAGATCATCATCCTCCCGCCGGATTACAGGCTCGAGGATAACGGCCCCGCCGTGCACCGCAACCGCATCACCGTCAACGAGCTGCCGGAGGACGGGGACAGCCTCCCGCAGTAAAGAAGAGAAACGACCCGAACGGGGACAGGGGATAGAGAATGGAATTTTTGATCATAACCGGGCTGTCCGGCGCGGGCAAGAGCCGCGCAGCCGACGTGCTGGAGGATCTGGACTACTATTGCGTGGACAACATGCCCGTCGCGCTGATCCCCCGCTTTGCGGAGTTCTGCGCGGCGACGCAGGGACGCTATGAAAAGGTGGCGCTCGTCACCGACGTGCGCGAAAAGGACGGCTTCGGCGAGCTGCTCTCGACGCTCGATGAGCTGCGGCAGAGCGATATCACCTGCCGCATCCTGTATATGGACGCCGACGTGCCCACGCTGATCCGCCGCTATAAGGAATCGCGCCGCCCCCACCCGCTCGCCGTCCCCGGCGGCACGGTCGAGGACGCGATCCGGCGGGAGACCGAGCTGCTCGCCCCGGTCAAGGAACGGGCGGATTTCGTCGTCAACACCAAGGGGCTGACGCTCGGCCGGCTGCAGAACCGGCTGTTCGAGCTGCTCTGCGGCGGGGAGCGAAAGCGCGCGATCGACGTGACGGTGATGTCCTTCGGCTATAAGCACGGGCTGCCGACCGAGGCGGATCTCGTCTTCGACGCCCGCTTTCTGCCCAATCCCTTTTATGTGGACGAGCTGCGCGAGAAGAGCGGGCTCGACCTGCCGGTGAAGGAATACGTCTTCTCCTTCCAGCAGACGCGCACCTTTATGGAAAAGCTCGAGGAGATGCTGGAATTCCTGCTGCCGCTGTATATCGAGGAGGGCAAGCTCAGCCTGACGGTGGCCATCGGCTGCACCGGCGGACGGCACCGCAGCGTCGCGATCGCGGCGGCGCTCCACGACCACTTCGTCGCCAAGGGCGTGCCCTCGATCAACGTCAACCGCGATATCGACAAATAAGGGTGAAGAACCATGTCTTTTTCTTCTGACGCCAAGGCCGAGCTCTGCCGCGCCAAGATCGACAAAAAATGCTGCGCCGTCGCCGAGAGCTACGGCGTGCTGCTCTATTGCAACACCTTTTCCCAGACGGAGGTCCGCATCATCACGGCCAGCGCCGATTTTGCCGCCCGCCTGCCGAAGCTCTTCCGCCGCGCCTTTTCCGTCGGCTTTGACGTGCTGCCGGACGAGGAGGCAAAGGGCAAGCGCAGCTTTCTCATCCGCGACAGCGAAAAGCTGAAAAAGATCTTCGAGGCCTTCGGCGCCGAGTGGGAAGGCACGCTGCGCCATCACGTCAACTTCGGCGTGATCGAGGAGGAGTGCGACCGCGTCTCCTTCCTGCGGGGCGCCTTCCTCGCGGGCGGCAGCGTGACCGACCCGGAAAAGCGCTATCATCTCGAGCTCGCGACGCCGCACCACGCCGTCGCGCGCGAGAGCTATTCCGTCCTGCTCGAGCAGGGCTTTACCGCGCGCGAGACCCAGCGCGGCGGCAACCATCTGCTCTACTTCAAGCAGGCCGACACGATCGCCGACTTTTTCACGGCGCTCGGCGCGCCGTCCGCCGCGATGGGCGTGATGACGGCCAAGGTGGAAAAAGAAATGCGCAACACGATCACGCGCCAGATCAACTGCGACAGCGCCAACGCCGACAAGGTCGTCGCCGCCGCCCAGGAGCAGATCGACGCGATCCGCCGCATAGCGAAAGAGATCGGCCTTGACGCGCTGCCCGAGCCGCTCAAGGACGCGGCGCTGCTGCGCATCACCAACCCGGCGGCGAGCCTTTCCGACCTCGCGCAGCTTTCCTACCCCAAGGTGACGAAAAGCTGCCTGAGCCACCGTTTGCGCAAGCTGATGTCTTTGGCCGAGTCCCTGCAGGACTAACGGCCAAAGACAAGTTTCTAGATTTTAGTTTCTAGTGTCTAGGGAACGAAAGACGCGGAAAGCTCTCGTCCTCGACAGCTAGAAACTAGGTAAACAATGATTAATAGATGACTGAGCCCATAATCTCTGGTAAAATAGGTTTGGGGTGAGGTCATGAAAGGACAAACGAATTTCACAGATGTAGAGTACAGCCAGCGCAAGCGGAAGACGAAGCGGGAAGAGTTTCTTGAGTGCATGGATGAGATCACGCCGTGGGATGAAGTAGTGGCTATGATTGAGCCGTACTACTACCACAACAAGAAAGGCCGCAAAGCGCGAGGGATTGAGACCATGTTCCGGATGTATCTGCTCCAGACATGGTACAATCTCTCGGATGAAGCGCTGGAAGATGCGATCTACGACAGCTATGCCATGCGGAAATTCATGCATCTGGATTTTCTGGAAGAGAGCGTACCGGACGCAACGACTCTGTGCAAATTCAGAAAGATCATCGTGGAGAACGGGCTTGCTCAGCGGTATTTTGAGGCTGTGAAGTCGTTCATGGAAGAACATGGACGGATGATGCATGGGGGCACAATTGTCGATGCAACCATTATTGATGCGCCTAAATCCACCAAGAATGCGGGCAACAGCCGAGACCCCGAGATGCACCAGACCAAGAAAGGCAACCAGTGGTACTTTGGCGCAAAGATGCATGTGGGTGCGGACGCAGGAAGCGGCTTGATCCATACCGTCAAAGTGACCTCAGCCAACATACACGATGCTGCGGTTGCCCATGAGCTGCTGCGGGAGGATGACGAGGTCATGTACGGTGATGCTGCCTACTGCTCTGTGGAGAACCATCCCGAAGTCAAGAACGACGAACATCTATCCCAGATCGAGTTTCGTACAAACAAGCAAAAGCCCTATCGCAAAAATGCCTGGGTCGAGGGTGAAGGCACCCGCTGGCTGCGGTATATGGAATACCAAAAGTCCCGTGTCCGCTGCAAGGTCGAGTTTGCTTTCCACATAGTGAAAGACATCTTCGGTTTCCGAAAGACTCGCTACAAAGGTCTCAAGAAGCTGGAGGCAAAAGCATATATGCTCTTTGCCTCGGCCAACTTCTACATGGTCCTAATGGGCGCAAGAAACTCATCAAGGCTGCAGCAAAGGGGCGCTTTGGCCTGATTACGGGCTTCGTGCGCCCATTTTGCGGAAGTTTTCCACAAAAGGCTTGAAAATGAGTCTGTCTTTGTACTGTTTTTGCCTTGCTTGAGCCAATTTTTCACCATCTGCTTGCTGAAGAGACTATTAATCAGCGTTTACCTAGACACTAGAAACTAGATACTATGGAGGAACGCCATGTCCTTTGTTCACTTACATGTTCACAGCGAATATTCCCTGCTCGACGGCGCGTGCCGCACGGACAAGCTGGCGAAGCGCGTCAAGGAGCTGGGGCAAAGCGCCGTCGCGCTCACCGACCACGGTGTGATGTACGGCGCCGTCGCCTTTTACAAGGCCTGCCGCGCCGAGGGCGTCAAGCCCATCATCGGCTGCGAGGTCTATGTCGCCCCGCGCAATATGACCGACCGCGAGCACGGCCGCGACAACGACTATTCTCATCTGATCCTGCTGTGCAAAAACGAGACGGGCTACCGCAATCTCTGCTATCTCGTCTCCATGGCTTTTACCGACGGCTTTTACATCAAGCCCCGCATCGACTGGGCGCTGCTGGAAAAGCACACGGAGGGGCTTGTCTGTCTCTCGGGCTGCCTCGCCGGCGAGATCCAGCAAAAGCTGATCCATGACGACTACAAGGGGGCGAAGGAGCGGGCGCTCTGGCTGCGCGAGCGCTTCGGCGACGACTTTTATCTCGAGATCCAGGACCACGGCATCCGCGACGAGCGCATGGCGGCCAACGCCAACTACCGTCTCCACCGCGAGACGGGCATCCCGCTGGTGCTGACAAACGACGCGCATTATCTCGACAAGTCCGACGCCTATTACCAGGACGTGCTCATGTGCATCCAGATGGGCAAGACCGTGGACGACCCGGTGCGCATGCGCTTTGAGAGCCAGGAGCTGTATCTCAAGAGCGAGGAGGAGATGCGCGCGCTCTTCCCCGACTGGCAGGAGGCCGCGGACAACACGGTGAAGATCGCCGAGAAGTGCAATTTTGACTTTGAATTCGGCCACTATCACCTGCCGCGCTTCAAATTGCCCGCAGGCGAGGAGAGCAGTGACAGTTATTTACGAAAACTCTGCGAAAAGGGCTTCCGCGAGCGCTATGGCGAGCGGTCCGAGGTGCACGAGCAGCTGGAGTACGAGCTCGGTGTCATCGAAAAGATGGGCTTTGTGGACTACTTCCTCATTGTGCAGGATTTTATCAACTATGCCAAATCCCAGGATATCCCCGTCGGCCCGGGGCGCGGCAGCGCGGCGGGCAGCGTGGTGTCCTACTGTCTGCATATCACGGACGTCGACCCCATCAAATACAGCCTCTTCTTCGAGCGCTTTTTGAACCCGGAGCGCGTGTCCATGCCGGATATCGACGTGGACTTCTGCGTCAACCGCCGCGGCGAGGTCATCGACTACGTCAACCGCCTCTACGGCGCTGACCACGTCGCCCAGATCGTCACCTTCGGCACGATGGCCGCCCGCATGGCGATCCGCGACGTCGGGCGCGCACTCGACGTCAGCTATGCCGACACCGACGCTGTCGCCAAGGCCGTCCCCACGGCGCTGAACATGACGATCGACGAGGCGCTGGGACTGTCAAAGCCGCTGCGCGAGATGTATGACTCCAACGACACGCTCCATCGGCTCATCGACGTGGCCCGCGCGCTCGAGGGCATGCCGCGCCACGCCTCGACCCACGCCGCCGGCGTGGTCATCACCGAAAAGCCGGTGTACGAATATGTCCCGCTGGCGAAGAACGACGAATCCGTCGTCTGCCAGTATCAGATGACGACGCTCGAGGAGCTCGGCCTTTTGAAGATGGACTTCCTCGGGCTGCGCAACCTGACGGTTTTGAAGGACGCGGAGGATCTTGTCCGCCGCCACACGCCGGAGTTCCGCATCGACGCCGTGCCCGACGACGATCCCGAGACCTTCCGCATGCTCTCCGAGGGGCGTACCTCCGGCGTGTTCCAGCTTGAGAGCACGGGCATGACCGGCGTGTGCACCTCTCTCAAGCCCCAGAGCATCGAGGACATCACAGCCGTCATCGCGCTCTACCGCCCCGGCCCGATGGACTCGATCCCGCGCTTCATCGAATGCTCGGCCCATCCGGAGAAGATCCGCTACAAGCACGAGCTGCTGCGCCCGATCCTGGACGTGACCTACGGCTGCATCGTCTACCAGGAGCAGGTCATTGAGATCTTCCGCCGGCTCGCGGGCTTCTCGCTGGGCCAGGCCGACCTGATCCGCCGCGCGATGAGCAAGAAAAAGCACGCCGTCATCGACGCCGAGCGCGTGGCCTTCGTCCGCGGCGACCCCAAGCGGAATATCGACGGCGCGCTCGCCCGCGGCGTCAGCGAGGAGGTCGCCAACTCGATCTACGACGAGATCCTGGACTTTGCCAGCTACGCCTTCAACAAGGCGCACGCCGTGAGCTATGCCATCGTCGCTTACCGCACGGCCTATATGAAGCGCCATCACCCGCGCGAGTATATGGCCGCGCTGCTGACGAGCGTGCTTGAAAACAGCGGCAAGGTTGCCGAGTATATCGCCGAGTGCAAGGAGATGGGCATCCGCCTGCTGCCGCCGGACGTGAACGAGTCCGGAGCGAACTTCACCGTCTCGGGCGAGAACATCCGCTTCGGCCTCGTCGCGATCAAGGGCATCGGCTGGGGCGTGATCAACGCCCTTGTCGCCGAGCGGGAGCGCGGCGGCTCCTTCCGCAGCTTTGAGGAGTTCTGCCGCCGCATGACGGGCGGCGAGATGAACCGCCGCGCGCTGGAGAGCCTGATCCGCGCCGGCGCCTTTGACAGCATGGGCTATAAGCGCCGCGCGCTGATCCAGATCGCCTCCGCGGTGCTCGACAGCGTCAGCCGCGCGCAGAAGGAGAACATCTCCGGCCAGTTCGACCTGTTCGGCGGCGGTGACGACGGCGACGAGAAGATCGTCTCGATCCCGGTGCCGGAGGTCGAGGAATATACGAAGCGCGAGCTCATGGCCATGGAGAAGGAAGCCACGGGGCTTTACCTCTCCGGCCACCCGATGGACGAGTACCGCGACACCGTCCGCCGTATCGGCGCGGCGAAGATCGGGCCGCTGATGGCGGACTTTGCCCAGAATGAGGGTCAGCACCGCTATGCCGACGGCCAGTATGTCACGCTCGCGGGCGTGATCGCCTCGGCCCGCACGCGCACGACGAAGAACAACAGCCTCATGAGCTATGTTGTGCTCGAGGACGACACCGGCTCGATGGAGCTGATCGTGTTCCAGAAGACGCTGGACACCTGCGGCGCCTATATCCGCGAGAACGAGGCCGTGATCGCCAAGGGCCGCATCAGCGTGCGCGACGAAAAGGAGCCGCAGCTGATGTGCGACGCGATCCGCCCGATCACGGACGCGACGGCCGGCGCGGAGACGGCGCGGGAAAAGCGGGAGCAGAAGCTCTATGTCCGCCTGCCCTCGCGCGACGATCCCCGAATGCGCCATCTTGAGCTGGTGGTGGAGATGTTCCCCGGGGACGGGCAGATGATCATCTGGTGCGAGAGAGAAAAGAAGCGCATCGGCGCGCGCTGCCTCTTCCACCAGGCGCTGCTCGACGAGCTGAAGGAAACGCTGGGCGAGGAAAACGTGGTGCTGAAGTAAAGCGCGGCGGCAAAACAGCCGGGCGAGAGAGCGCTCGCCGATCACGCGCACAGATCGGAAACTGCTTCAGCGCCTCTTTTCTCTTGCTTGTCCAAGAGAAAAGAGGCAGAAAAGAGAACGACACAAGGGAGGGGAAGATTGCGATTTCTTCCCCTCCCTTGACTCTCCCTAATTGAAACGCTTCAAGAGGGGGATACCCCCTCTTGAAAATCTCCCCTCCGGCGTACTGATTTGACAGGCTTCAGTCTCTGAACAAGCTTCCTCGCAGGGGCGGCAATAGCCGCCCCTGTTTAGATGCACGTCTGGGAAAAACCGGCTTCTTCCGCTGCTTCTTGTTTTTGAACCGTTTTAAGAGGGCTCCTCGCTTAAATTTTTCCCACCGCAGTACGCGGATGGAAAAACAAAAGCCACTTAAGAAGTTCAAAAGGCTTTTCTTGCAGAAATGGCGGGGTGAATCAAAAGCGGGGGTAGCCCCCGCTTTTGTCGTTTCAATTAGGGGGAGTTTTGAGGGGGGAAGAAATCGAAATCTTCCCCCCTCAAATGCCGTTCTCTTTGCCACTTTCTCTTGGGCATGCAAGAGAAAGTGGAATAACGCAGCTGCCAAGGCAGCGAACAGCCTTCGGAAAACAGAAAAAAACAGAACAAGGCGGGAGCATCGCTCCCGCCTTGTTTTTCGTTGGGTGTGGCGCGGTCAGTCGCCGTTGATGAGATCGCCGGCGTTGACGATCACCGCGCCGTCCGAGCCGGACATCAGCATCGGCAGCTTGCCGTCCCAGCTCTGGGCGTAGTTGTAGTCGATCAGATCGCGCGTCAGCGATTCGGAGATTTTCCGGTTGGCCTCCGCCTCCGCGTCGGCGCGGGCGAGGACCTCATAGGCCTCGGCGTCCGCCTGGACCTTCTTGACCTCCGCCGCGGCGTTGGCCTCGATGACCCGCTGCTCGGCCTCGGTCTGGGCCTTGAGCTTGTTCTGCTGCGCCACCTGCTTGGCCTCGACGGCATCGGTGAAGGCGTCGGTGAAGTCCATGTCCTCGATGGAGGTGGACACGACCTCAATGTTATACTGCTCCAGCTTTTCCGACAGGATCAGCTCGATGGCGTTGGCCAGCTCGTCGCGCATGCCGACCAGCTCCTCGGCGGTGTAGCGCGCCGTCGCGACCTTGACGGCCTCGGCGATGTTCGGGGCGACCACGGTGTCATAGTACGCCACGCCCACGGTGCTGTAGAGCGTCATCGCATCGGCCTTGCGGATCTGATAGTTGATCGTGTAGGCCATGTTGACCTCCTGGATGTCCGAGGAGAAGCAGGCGAGCTTGACGGTCTGCTTCTGTACGCGGTTGTCCATCTTCACGACCTGCTGCCAGGGCCTGACCATGTGGACGCCGGCGTCGAGCGTATAGTTCTCGACGTGGCCGAAGGTCGTCACCACGCCGGTGTGGCCGGTGGGGACGGTGGTCACGCACGAGAGGACGACCAGCGCCGCGGCAACGACGAGACCGACGGCGGAAAAGACGCCGCGCTTGGTGATGAGATACACCACAACGCTTGCCAGGATCACAAAAATCGCCAACATAAAGAAGAACATGGTTTCCATCCTTTCTCTCTTCTGCCGTTTCCGTATGAAACGGCTTTCCTCTTTATGGCTCAAGTATAGCGCCCTGCGCCGCGCCGCACCATGATAAAAGGGGCAAAATAAAGCACGCTATTCCCTTTATAAAAGCGGAAAAGGCGTGTATAATGAAAAAAGAAAGAAAAAGCGGGGTGCCGGATATGGGAAGACGCTCGACAAAAGAGAACAAAAACATCTATCAGCGCAGCCGTGAGGCAAAGCGTCTCAGCCGCGAGGCGGCGAGCGAGGCGCTCATCCACGTCTCGCCGGAACGGATCGAAAAAATCGAAAGCGGCAGGTCCGCCCCGCATCCGGACGAGGTGCTGAGCATGGAAAAAGCCTACCGCGCCCCGGAGCTGAGCAACTATTTCTGCACGCACGAGTGCCCCATCGGCATGAAGTACGAGCCGGAGGCGAGCCTCAAGGAGCTGCCCCACGCGACGGTGGAGCTGCTCGCCGCGCTCGGCGCGCTGGAGAGCGAAAAGGACCGGCTGATCGCCATCGCGGCCGACGCCGCCGTGACGGAGGATGAAAAGGCCGCCTTCGGCGAGATCCGCGAAAAGCTGACGCGGCTCGAGACGGCGATCCGCACGATGCGTATCTGGATCGAGCACGCGGGGGTGTAATTTAGCGCTTGGTTTTTCGTTTCCAGTGCCTGGTTCTTGAAGTTCGTTTTTGAGTTTCCGGCGTTTTGCGTCCGGAAAGCAGGAAAACCGGGGCTGCTTTGCAGCCCCGGTTTTCGTTCTTTTGCTTATTTCAGCTCGTAGAGCTTTGTGTATTTGTCTTCGAGATAATCGAGATAATAGTTCACGTTCAGCCCCTCGCCGGTAATCGCGCGGATCCACTCGTCCGGCGTCGTGAGCGAGGCGATCGAGAACACGTGCCCGGTCAGCCAGTCGCGGAGCCTGAAAAGCTCGCCCGACGCGACGGCCGCGTCCACGTCAAAGTCCTTTTTCATCGCCGCAAGGATCTGCGCGCCGTAGGCGTTTCCCAGCGCGTAGGACGGGAAATAGCCGAAATAGACGCTTGACCAGTGCACGTCCTGCAGACAGCCCTGCGCGTCGTCCGGCACGTCGACGCCGAGATATTGCTTATATTTGGCCCTCCACAGCGCCGGGATCTCGTCGACCGTGATCGCGCCGTTGACAAAGGCCTTTTCCAGCTCGTAGCGGACGAGGATGTGCAGACAGTAGCTCAGCTCGTCGGCCTCGGTGCGGATCAGGCTCGGCCGCGCGACGTTGACGGCCTCATAGAGCTCGCGCTCGGAGACGTCGTCGAAAATGCCGCCGGACAGCTCGCGGATCTTGGGCGCAACATAGTGGATAAAGGCCTCGCTGCGCCCGATCAGATTTTCATAAAAGCGCGAGATCGTCTCGTGCATCGCGTTGGTCATGCGGTCCGCGCCGTGGTTGTCATACAGCTCCTGCGGCTCGTTTTGCATGAACAGGGCGTGGCCGCCCTCGTGCAGCGTCGTAAAGACGTTGGAGATGAAGCTGTCCTCGTGATAGTGCGTCGTCACGCGCACATCGCAGCGGCCGTAATGGTCGGTAAAGGGGTGCTCGGTCGTCATCAGCACGAGTGCGCTCTGCCGCAGCCCTTCGAGCGCGAGGAGGTATCGGCTCATGGCCTCCTGCGCGGGGATCGGCACCGGGCGCGACATAAAGTCCTCGCGAATGGGCTTGCCCTCCCTGACGATCCGCGCGAGAAGCGGCACGATGCGCGCCTTGAGCGCGGCGAAGAAGGCGTCGAGCTGTTCGATGCTCCCGCCCTTTTCCATGTCGTCGAGGCAGGTGTCGTAAACCGTCGCCTTGCGCTCGTCGCGCTTTTCCACCACGAGCCGCTGATAGCGGATGAGCTCGCCGAGACTGTCGCGGAAGAGCGAGAAATCGTTGGCCTTCTTGGCCTTCAGCCAGGCGCCGTAGGCCTTGTTCGAGGCGAGATCCATCTCATAATCGAGCTTGGCCGAAATGTTTTTCGTCCTGGCATAGTCGTCATAAAGGTGCTCCACTGCCTTCTTCTGCACGTTCGTCAGCCCCTCGCTGTCCGCGTGCAGCTCCTCGACCAGCGCGCAGTAGCGCGGCGCGTGCGTAAGCTTGTAAAGCCGCTTTCCGAGGATCGCCATGTCCTCTCCGGCCTGCTCGATGCCCTCCTCGGGTGCGCAGCATTCCATGTCAAAGCCGACCTTGCCGACGCAGCGGCCATAGGCTTCGATCTCATCGAGCCGCCGGGACAGCTCTTTCCACTTCTGTTGATTCGTCATATTATCAAATCCTTTCCTTATAGCCTTCCCCCTTGGGGAAGGGGGACCGCGTCAGCGGTGGATGAGGCCTTTCCTTATAGCCTTCCCCGCCTGCGGGAGAGCCTTGCCTCCCCACCGAGGGAGGTGTCAGCAAAGCTGACGGAAGGGGGCGCTGTAAGAACGAACAGCCCCCTATCGGCGCTGCGCGCCACTTCCCCCGAAGGGGGAAGCAAGTTCTCCGACCGTGCTCTGCCCGGCTACCTCCCCCTTTCGGGGGAGGCATGCGAAAGCTTCCCGCCTCAGAGGCGGCCTTGGGAGTAGTCGTTCAGCCCGAAAAATGCCGGCACAGATGCCGCACGCAGCAATTCTCGCACAGGGGTTTTCTCGCGTCGCACACGGCGCGGCCGTGCAGCACCAGACAGTGGCAGAAATCGCTCGACCGCTCCGGCGGCAGGACTTTACGCAGCTCGCGCTCGATCTTTTCCGGCTCCTTGAGGTCGTCGACCAGCCCCATCCGGTTCGAAAGCCGGATGCAGTGAGTGTCCACCACGACAGAGCCCGGCGTGCGGAATACGTCGCCGAGGATCAGATTGGCGGTCTTGCGCCCGACGCCGGGCAGCGCCGTCAGCTCCTCCATCGTGCCGGGCACCTTCCCGCCGTGCTTTTCCAGCAGCATCTGCGCGCAGGCGACGATGTCCCGCGCCTTGGCGCGATAAAAGCCGCAGGAGTGGACGTATTTCTCCACCTCTTCCACGTCGGCCGCGGCAAAGGCCTCCAGCGTCGGGAAGCGCGCAAAGAGCGCGGGCGTGATCTGGTTGACGCGCTCATCGGTGCACTGGGCGGCGAGCCGCACGGAAAACAGCAGCTCATAATCCTTGCCGTAGTCCAGCGTGCAGCTGGCCTCCGGGTATTCCGCCAGCAGCAGCCGGACGATCTCGTTTATCTGTTCCTGCGTACGCATCTCTCTCATCTCCGCGCATAAAAAATCGGCAGGCTCATTATACCGTTGAGCCTGCCGATCCGTCAACCGCCTTACGGGCGGTAAAGCCGCAGGAAGCGCCGCACGCCTTCGAGAAGGAAGGAAAAATTCCGCTCGTCGCATACGGTGTCCCGCGCGGTGTGGATGCGCGACATGTACAGCCCGAGCAGCCGGCTGCGCTGCATCGCCGCCACGCCCACGCCGCAGCGAAAATTCACCTGATCCGAGGGATAAAAGGCGCCGAGCGGCCCCGTGATGACGGCGCGCTTGTCCGCGGAGGAAGCAAACGCCTCCGCCAGCGCCCCTCCTGCGCGGCGTTTTGCCTTTCCGCTTTGGACAAAAAGCAGATCGTCGCCGTCGCTGACGCAGTCAAAGTTGATGAGAAGGCGGTCCTTCATGGCCGCCTTGTGCTTCGAGGCGAAGAAGGACGAGCCGAAAAGGCCGGTCTCCTCGTGGTCGAAAAAGACGAAGGCGCAGCGCGCACGCTCCTCCTCGCTCAGCTGCCCGATCAGCTCGCAGAGCGTCAGAACGCCGGAGGTGTTGTCGTTCGCGGTGTGCGGATTGGCCGGGCCGAAGAGAACCACATACAGCAACGCGGCCATCGCCAAAGCCCAGGACAGCATGACCGCAAGCGGCTCGTATACGCCAAGCCGGATCAGCCCCACCGACAGCAGCGCCGCCAGCGCGAAGAAGGGCAGCAGGATGAGCAGCTGATAGAGAAGATAGACGACAAGGTTTTTCGGCGTGATAAAATTCGGGAAGGGCAGACGCGCGCAGGTGTCGTAATGCGCGCTGAAAACGACGTCGGCGCTCTCGGGATCGCCCAGCACCAGGTTGCGGCAGCGGGGCAGCCCGCCCTCTTCGATCCGAAGCCCCGGCAGACGCTCCTGCAAAAAAGCGATGAAGCGCGTTTTCTGTTCTTTTGTCTTGCGCACCTGCCAGTCGCGCAAAATCTCACGGGAAAGCTCGGTCATGATAAGTTCCTCCGAAGAAAAACAGGCCGGAAGACTCCAGCCTGTTTGGTCATTAACGCGACACGTTGATATAGCCGCCGCACTCGAGCACGGGGATCTCGTTGCCGCCGTAGACGCCGTTGAACTGCCAGTTGGCCTGGACCGGGATCTCGGTGATCTGGCCGGACGGCGCGGTGACGGTAAAGGTCTGGGAGCCGAGACGGTTGTAGGCCATGCCGGTATCGCCGTAATGGACCTCTGCCGCGGTCAGCGTCACATACTGGCCGCCGACGTTGAAGCCGAGCGGCATCGCGCCGGAATCCAGCGCGCCGGAAAGGACGCGGGCCGTCACGGTCACGCTGACCTCATTGGCATTGAGCGTCGTGACGCTCCAGTCCACCACCAGGTCGATGCCGAGACCGTACTGCGACGCGAAGCTGCCCTCGCCCAGCGAGACGCCGTAAACGGGCTCCGGCGTGGGCTCCGGCGTCGGGATCGGCGTGGGAACGGGCGTGGGGGCCGGCGTGGGTGCGGGCGTCTGTTTCGGGATGGAGGGCGTCACCTTGGGCTGCGGCGTGATCAGCACGGCCGTAGGCTCCGGCGTGATGATGACGGGGAGTTCGTCGACGGGCTGGATCGTCGCGCTCGCCCCGGCCGGGTCGCCGTTCTCCGCCGGGTCGCGGCTGACAAACCACGAGGCCACGACCGCCGTTACAAGAAGAAAGACAATGATAAAAAGCACCGCTTTGATTTTTCCGGAATTCATAGGCATCCTCCTCTTGGGGAATCCTTGTATGGACAGATCATATACAACACCTCTCCGTGAATGCGCGCGAAAACGCGCCGGCATCCACAGGGTATTTTTTATTATATCGCACGGCCGCGGAAAAGTCCACGGCCGGAGGAAAAGTTTTATTTTCCTTAAGAAAAAGAAATCAAAAAAACCGCTCTCCGACAAGAGGTCAGAGAGCGGGATGAAACAAGCTGCTTACAGCTGCTTCTGGGCGTTGATCTTGACGCCGGGGCCCATCGTGGAGGCCGTGACGCAGGAACGGATATACTGGCCCTTGGCAGTGGCCGGCTTGGCCTTGATGATCGCGGTGATCAGGGCGGAGTAGTTCTCGAAGAGCTTCTCGGCGCCGAAGCTGACCTTGCCGATCGGGCAGTGGATGATGTTGGTCTTGTCCAGACGGTACTCGACCTTACCGGCTTTGGCTTCGCCGATGGCCTGGGCAATGTTGGGGGTGACGGTGCCGGCCTTCGGGGACGGCATCAGGCCCTTCGGTCCGAGGATCTTACCGAGGCGGCCGACGGTGCCCATCATCTTGGGGTTGGCGATAACGGTATCGAACTCAAACCAGTTTTCTTTCTGGATCTTCTCGACGAGCTCCATGCCGCCGGCATAGTCGGCGCCGGCCGCGAGAGCCTCTTCGACCTGCTCGGGCGGGCAGAAGCACAGGACGCGGACGGTCTTGCCGGTGCCGTTTGGCAGAACGATGGCGCCGCGGACCTGCTGGTCGGCGTGACGGCCGTCGACACCGAGCTTGACGTGCAGCTCGACGGTCTCGTCGAACTTGGCCTTGCTGGCGCTGCAGACGAGGGCGAGAGCCTCCTGCGGATCATAAAGCGCCTGCTTATCAATGAGCTTTACGCTCTCTTTATAATTTTTACCTCTAAACAATTTTGTTTCCTCCTAAAAATGTGGTTAAAAGTCGGATGGATGAAATCCTCCCACGTTTGAGGGACGTTTCCGATCGTCCGCTCAGTCGCCGACGATGACGCCCATGGAGCGGCAGGTGCCGGCGATCATGCTCATCGCGGATTCGATGTCGGTGCAGTTGAGGTCGGGCATCTTCTGCTCGGCGATCTTGCGGACATCTTCCTTGCTGATGGTCGCGACCTTGTCTCTCTGGGGGACACCGGAAGCGGTCTCGATGCCGCAGGCCTTCTTGATGAGAAGAGCGGCAGGAGGAGTCTTGGTGATGAAGGTGAAGCTGCGGTCAGAGTAAACCGTGATGACAACGGGGATCATCAGGCCCATATCGCCCTTGGTGCGCTCGTTGAAATCCTTGGTGAACTGACCGATGTTTACGCCGTACTGGCCGAGGGCCGGGCCGACGGGGGGCGCCGGAGTCGCTTTGCCGGCGGGAACCTGGAATCTAACGTATCCAACTACTTTCTGTGCCAACTTGGAGCACCTCTTTCTTATTAATCTTTGATGACCTCGACCTGGTCAAGCTCGAGATCGACGGGCGTCTCACGCCCAAACATGGAAACGACCACGCGGACCCGATCCTTTTCGGGCTCCAGCTCATCCACCACGCCGAAGAAGCCGGCGAGCGGGCCGTCGTTTACCTTTACGCGGTCGCCGACGTCATAGCCGACGACGATCTCCTGATGCTCGACACCGAGACCAAGGATCTCCTGCTCGGTCAGAGGGACGGCCTTGCCGTCGCTCCCGACAAAGCCGGTCGCACCGCGGACGTTGCGGATCAGATGCCAGCTTTCGTCCGTCATGATCATTTTTACGAGCACGTAACCGGGGAACACCTTGCGCTCGACGGTCTTTTCGCCGGCGTCGGTATACTCGGTAACGGTCTCCATCGGGATATTGACCTCCCGGATCAGGTCGGTCATTTTCCGGTTTTCCGCAGCCTTCATGATCGCGGCGGAAACCGCGTTTTCATACCCGGAATAGGTATGAACAACGTACCATTTTGCCTCTTCAGCCATGTGCTTAACCCGCCAGCTTGATCAGGGCGTTCACAAGACCGCCCGCGAGCAGATCGAAGCCCCACAGCACCAGCGCGGAAGCCACCATCACGACGACGGAGACGAGCGTGTTGTTGAAAAGCTGCTGCCTCGTGGGCCAGATCACCTTTTTCAGTTCGCTCTTCATCTCGCGGAACCACTTTGCGATTCTCTTGAAAAAGCCGGGCTTGGTGTCGTCCTTCTTAACGGCGGTAACGGCCTTGGCAGGAGCGGCGTTCGTCTTCTTTTCTTCAGCCATTTCTACGCGTCCTTTCAGAAGTTACTTGGTTTCCACATGCTTGGTATGCTTTCTGCAGAAGGGGCAATACTTGCTGCGCTCCAAACGGTCGGACGTATTCTTCTTGTTCTTGACCGTGTTGTAGTTCCTCTGCTTGCATTCGTCGCATCTGAGTGTGATTTTAACTCTTGCGTCTGCAGCCATTCTTTCGGCACCTCCTATTTTATTTACCCGCCTTTTCTGCGCGGGCATTGCCTCCCTGTATGATGGATCGAGGGGCGTTTGCACGAAAAAAAGCGCGCAAAAAGAAACCTCTCGTCCGACAGGTAAAATGAAGTATAGCACAGCGGACGCACCGTCGTCAACCATTTTTTGCACGAATTTTTGCGCTTTTTTCAAGGCTTTCCGCCCTTTTGCCAACCCTGCCGCTATCTTAGGGCGCGCAGAATAGGGATACGGCAGCGCAAAAAGGATATTTCTGCGCCGGACTTCGTTGAAAATGCTCGGAATATATAGCCATTATTCCTGTGCTTTTCGCCTCGTCCGACACAAAAAATATCACTTTTTGCGTGCAAAGCAGTTTTGAGCGAGAGATTTTTCGTCCAGACAAAATAGAAAAATCCGGGAATACTTGACGTATTTCCGGATTTTTCTGTGAAGTATGGGCGGAAAAGGTCCGGTCAAAACCTGTCGTCTCCCTAATCTGCGCGCCCTTCGCGTCACGCGGTGCTTTTCAAACACAAAATATGTGATATACTATTATAAAAAAATAAAAACCTTATAGCCTTCCTCACTTGCGGCTTGCTCTCGCCTCCCCCTGCGGGGGAGCTGTCAGCGGAGCTGACTGAGGGATCGTCCATCTATATTTGGATAAGAGAAAAGGAGAAACAGCTATGCGGATCATGGCGATCGACTACGGCGACGCGCGGATCGGTCTGGCGGTGTCGGACCTCACGGGCATCCTCTGCGGCGAGGCCTGGACGATGGAGGAATGGAACATGGAGCGCGCGTCAAAGCGCATCGCCGAGGAAGCGGCACGCCGCGACGTGGGCACACTGGTGCTCGGGCTGCCGAAAAACATGGACGGCACCGAGGGGCCGCGCGCCGAAAAGAGCCGCGCCTTTGCCGAGCTGCTGCGCGCCGACAGCGGTCTGGAGGTCGTGCTGTGGGACGAGCGGCGCAGCTCGATCGAGGCGCACGCGATCCTGCACGCGGCGGGAAAAAAGGAAAAGGTGCACCGCCGGACGGTCGACGCCGTGGCGGCCAGCCTGATCCTCGAGGGCTATCTCGGCAGCCGCCGCTGAAAAGGCGAAGGTGTTCTTGGAAAACACCTCCGCCGCGCCGCTCTGAAAACGCGAAAGCATTCTTGCGCGGTACATAGGCCGCGGCGCTCTGAAAAACGCAGAAACGATCTTGAGGAGCATCCATGCCGCGGCGCTCGAAAAACGCAGAAACGATCTTGAGGAGCATCCATGCCGCGGCGCTCTGAAAAAAGAAAAATGTGGCAAATGGCGGTCTTTGCTCGCGCGCAAAGGCCGCCTTCGGATTTGGAAAAGCTGAAAGTTTTATCCTCCGTTATTTTGCATCTCGCCGCACATACTGAAAGTTGCGAAACGAAAAAGCAAGCGAAATGCGGGGGGAACGGGATATGAGAAAAAAGAAGATCGCGGCGGGGCTCCTCTGCGCGCTCGTCTTTGTGATGATGCCGTGCGGCGTGTGGGCGGAGGAGCTGCTCGTCGGCGGCCAGGCGGTCGGCATCGAGATCAGCTCTGACGGCGTGATCGTCTCCGGCTTTTCCATGGTCGAGACGGACGCGGGCGCGGTATCGCCGGCCGAGGAGGCGGGCTTCAGGCCCGGAGATCTGATCGTGGAAATCAATGGCGAGACGATCCGCACGGCCGAGGATCTGATCGCCGCCGTGGCGCGGCTCGGCGGAAACGAGGCCTCCGTCGCTGTGCAGCGCGGCGGCGAGACGGTGCGGCTTCGCGTGCGTCCCGCGCTGTCGCCCGGCGGCCAGTGGCTGCTCGGCATGTGGCTGCGCGACGGCGTCTCCGGCGTCGGCACGATCACGTTCATCGAACCGGAAAGCGGCCTGTACGGCGCGCTCGGCCACAGCGTCAACGACGAGAGCAGCGGCCAAAGCGTCCCGCTGCGCGAGGGGCGGATCTGCGCGGCGGAGATCGTGGGCGTGAGCCCCGGCACGCCGGGTACCCCCGGCGAGCTGAGCGGCAGCAGCGAGAGCGGCGCGTCGATCGGCAGCGTGGAGAAAAACACAGCCGCCGGCATCTTCGGCCACATCGCCGTGATCCCGGGCGGGCGGCTGCTGCAGACGGGGCAGATCCACACCGGCGCGGCCAGCATCGTCTCCACGCTCTCGGGGCACGAGACGCGGGAATACGCCGTGGAGGTTGACCGGGTCTATACCGACGGCGGGCACACGCGCGCCCTGCTCACGGTCACGGACGCCTCGCTCGTCTCCGGAGCGGGCGGCATCGTCCAGGGCATGTCCGGCAGCCCGATCATCCAGGACGGCAGCATCGTCGGCGCGGTGACGCATGTGTCAGTAACCACATGATAACCACCGAAAAACCAGGCGTTTCCTCACACGAATCGTACATAGTCACGGAAAAGCGAATAATTATGACGCGGAGACAGAAGGTGCAATCCAATGAGGATGCACCTTCTGTGTATTATAGAGGCTTGGGAATGATCTTTACAGGAGACTGCGAGATGATTGTATTGAAAAAAATGTCAGCAAAATAGATAGAAAATCAAACAATAATTGTTGCCTTTTCGAATATAATATGTTATACTAGTTCAGCTGCTGCGATATGTGAAGGAGTGATAACTGTGAAAGAATTGTCTGAAAGAATAAAAGCATATCGTAATAAACTTCATTTGTCTCAAGAATACGTCGCATCATTTTTAGGAATTAACAGAGCAGCAGTCACCCAAATAGAAGCAGGAAACAGGAAGGTTTCAGCGGAAGAATTGTCAAAGCTTAGCACTCTTTTTGGTATTACAGCAGATGAGTTGCTTAATGGAGCAGAATTAAGTGCTCCGGCAACCATGTTTGCAAGAAGCTTTGAGGGGCTGAGTGAAACTGACCAAGCTGAGATAATGAATCTCATTCGATTCAAAGAAATGCTGAAGGAACAGAGAAACTAAATGAGTACGTTTAAGGGCCGGGCAAAAAGCTTTTATAATGCTGATACCATGGCGGCAGCATATTTGAGAGAATATTTCCCGGATGCCAAAATTGAATATCCAATCAATCCTTTCCAGATGCTGAAAGACGAAGGAATTGTTTTTTCTTTTCGCCCCTTTGGAAAGCTAGAAGGTGTTTATATTCCCGCTTCTCAAATGGACGATGTTCCATTAGTCGGCATCAACTTAAAACGACCCATTACTCGTCAGAGGTTTACTGCCGCTCATGAGCTCTGCCACCACTTTCGGGACTCCGAAAGCCAAGTTGTTTGCCCAATAGGTGATCGCAGTCCATCTGAAAGATTTGCAGATGATTTTGCTGCAGCCATTCTTATGCCTATAGGTGAACTACGGAGACTAGTTAATGAGAGAAAAGTAAACGGGTATGTGCCCTTTGAAGCCGTTCTTGAAATTGCAGATTACTTTGGAGTTAGCTTCCAAGCCTGCCTTTTTCGAATCGCATATCGGCTTCATGCCATTAGCGGCGCAACCGATCCGGGATCTCTTAATCGTCGAATTACCAAGTTTGCTCCTGATAAGAAGAGGCGCGAGCGGGGTATGTCGTCAAGGATACTGTATGAAGGGTTAATTGATTCTTTTGCCCAGAACCTTTCGTTTACTCCCAGTGACTTTGCTAAAAACGTCTTCCAGAACAATTACATTTACAACGATAGTCGCATGGAAGGGCTTGATATATCCCTTGAAGCTGCTTCTGAGATTGTGACAGATTTGTATCACAAGAAGCAAGCGAGTAAGTATTGCCAAGAGAAAAATGAGGCGTTTTTATCAATAGCCGGTCACTACCAAATGTATGAGGCCATTTTGGAAAGTCCTATCAAGGATCGCTGTTCCGTCTTTGATACATTTAGTCTAAACAAAGACCTGTTTTCCTGCTTCCCCTTTCCGGAATGTGGAGGCCAAGTTCGAAAAACGGACACCCTTGTTATGGGCGCAAAATTTGATACTGTGGATCCAAACCAAATCTATCCCGAATTGATCAAAATCGATGGGGAGATAAAGCAGCATTTTTCTGAGGTTGTTCAAATGCCATTGAGCAAGTACCTCGAAAGAGTTTTTGAGTTTCACCATCGGTTAACTGTTATCCACCCGTTTGCGGACGGAAATGGTCGTACATTAAGAGCGTTTATGAATGTTATGCTTGTGCGAAGCAGGATCTGTCCACTTTATATAAAGTGTGAAGAAAAAGACGCATATTTTCATGCACTTGAAATAGCCGATCTAACCGGTAACTATGATGAGTTGTATGAAGTGTTGTTCAAAGCTTTGCTTAGATCCCATTCTGAACTATGTGAATAAACTTTCGTTAACGATGTTCGGGCCCGGCTGAAACAGCC
>DJYJ01000048.1 GCA_002450075.1 Clostridiales bacterium UBA6981 | reverse complement strand
ACACATCATTGACAAACCTACAAACCGGACAAATCCCTTGTCAAAATTCCTACACAAAGACAGCCTTTCGTGCGAAAAACAGGGCAAAAACCTACACAATATTAAAGCATATTGTTATTTCTTTGTCAAAAGCTATCGAACATTTCGGCGATTTGCTGAAAAAAGGGGAAATCATGCGTGCAAAAAGCAGAAAAACGACGATTCGTTTGGATGAAACAAATCATCGTTTTGCCTTTTTCCCTGAAAAATGTTTTGCTTTTGATGCAAATATTCCGCTTTCACCGCAGTGCGGAAAAGAAGCTCCGCAGCAGTTCGGCGGACTCCTCCGCCAGTACCCCGGCGTAGACCGTGGGGTGGTGGCCGTAGCGCTCGAAAAACAGATCGATCACGCTGCCGCACGAGCCGCTGATCTCATCGGCCGCGCCGTAGACGAGCGCGGGGATGCGGCTGTTGATGATCGCCCCGGCGCACATCGGGCAGGGCTCGAGCGTGACATAGAGCGTGCAGCCGTCGAGACGCCAGCTGCCCAATGCCTCGCCCGCCTGGCGGATCGCCTCGATCTCGGCGTGCGCCGTGGCGTCCGAGGCCTTCTCGCGCCGGTTGCGGCCGCGCCCGACGATCGTCCCCTGTGCGTCCGCAATCACACAGCCGACGGGCACCTCGCCCTCGGCCGCGGCCTGTCGCGCCAGCTCCAGCGCCTCGCGCATATAGCTTTCGTGATCCATATCCGTTACCTCAAAAGGGCGGCTTAAAAAGCCGCCCTTTCAGCTGAAAACATAATTATTCTGTCAGACCAGCGCCGCGGTGATGATGGACATCTGGTAGACTTCCTCGGCGTCGCAGCCGCGGGAAAGGTCGTTGATCGGCGCGTTGAGACCCTGCAGGATCGGGCCGAAGGCGGCGTAACCGCCGAGACGCTGGGCGATCTTGTAGCCGATGTTGCCGGACTGGATCTCCGGGAAGATGAAGGTGTTGGCATAGCCCGCGACCTTGCTTCCGGGGAACTTCAGCTGGCCGACGACCGGGGAGACGGCGGCGTCGAACTGCATCTCGCCGTCGAGATCCAGCTCGGGAGCCATTTCCTTGGCGATGGCGGTGGCGTTGCGGACGAGATCGACGTTCGCGCCCTTGCCGGAGCCCTTGGTGGAGTAGGACAGCATCGCGACCTTCGGGTCGATGCCGAAGACCTTGGCCGTGCCGGCGGTCGCAACGGCGACCTCGGCGAGCTGGGCCGCGGCGGAGAGGACGACGTTGCCCTCCTTGTCGAGACGGTCTTCATAGCTGATGTTGATCGCGCAGTCGCCCATGCACAGCATCGGGGCGCCTTCCTTGACCAGAATGAAGCAGGAGCTGACGAGGTTCGCGCCCTTGCGGGTCTTGACGAGCTGCAGCGCGGGGCGGACGGTGTCGGCCGTCGAATAGGTGGCGCCGCCGAGCAGCGCGTCGGCCACGCCCATCTTCACGAGCATCGTGCCGAAGTAGTTGCTCTTGAGCAGGTTGGCGCGGCATTCCTCCGGCGTCATCTTGCCCTTGCGCAGGGCGACCATGGTCTCGACCATTTCGTCCATCTTGTCATAGGTCTTGGGGTCGATGATCTCCAGACCATCGATATCAAAGCCACCCTTTTCGGCAGCGGCCTTCACGGCCTCGACCTCGCCGACGAGAACGGGCGTGAGGAAGCCGTCCTTCTTCAGGCGGGCGGCGGATTCGAGGATACGCGCGTCGGTGCCCTCGGTGTAAACGATCTTGCGGGGATTGGCCTTGAGGATCTCAATGAGATTTTCAAACATCTTTTGTGCCTCCAATGAAAGTTTTGTTTTTCAATTCAAAGGAACTTTGCTCAACAAGAATACTGTATCACGACGCACGGCCATTTTCAAGCCGTAACTTTCAGCCCCGTCATATAGCGGCGCATCATGTCGTAGACGTGGTTGCCCGCCATGCGGCGGATAAAGCTGCGCGTGCGTTTCGTGCCGAGGTGCAGCTCGCGCACCCACACGCCGTCCTTCGCCGCCATCGAGACGAACACCGTGCCGACCTCGTGCACGCCGTCGCCGTCAGGCCCTGCCAGACCCGTGATGCCAACGCCGATGTCCGCGCCGGAGATCTCCCGGATGCGCGCGGCCATCTCATAGGCGACCTCATAGCTCACGGCGCCCTTTGACGCGATCAGCGCGGGGTCGATGCCGAGAAGCCTTGCCTTCATCTCGTTGGTGTAGGTCACGGCGCCGCCCAGGAAATGGGCGCTCGCTCCGGGGATGTCGGTAAAGCGCTTGGCGACCTCGCCGCCGGTGCAGCTCTCGGCCGCGGCAAAGGTCATGCCGTTTTGCTCCATCAGCGCAAAGACGGCCTCCTCGACGCACTCGACGTCTATACCGTAGACATATTCGCCCAGCCGCGCCGCCGCCTGCTCCATCACGGGACGGATCATCTCCTCCGCCTCGGCGGCGGTGTCGGCCTTGGCCGTCACCTGCAGCAGACAGTCGCACTCCTTGGCATAGGGCGCCATCGTGGGATTCGTCATGCGGTCCATTTCGTCGCGGAACATCTGGTCCACGGCGCTCTCGCCGATGCCGAAGATGCGCAGCGAGTGGGACACGATCTGCCCGCTGGAGAGCTTTTGCAGATAGGGCAGCGCGCTCTCGGTGAACATCGCGCGGCACTCCTTGGGCGGGCCGGGGATCATGATCACGGTCTTGCCGTCCTTTTCAAAGGCGCAGCCCGGCGCGGTGCCGCAGTTGTTGTGGAACACGGTGCAGCCCTCGGGCAGCATGGCCTGGGCATAATTGTTCGGGGTAAAGCTGCGGCTGTATTTGATATAGTCATACAGTCCCTCGCGCTCGGCTTTGTTTTCCACCAGCGGTAGAGAGAAGGCCTCGGCGAGGATCTGCTTGGTCAGATCGTCGCAGGTCGGCCCCAGTCCGCCGGTCGTGATGATGATGTCGGCGCGGCTCTTCGCGATCTCCACGCAGGCTCTCAGCCGCTCGGGGTTGTCGCCGACGACCGTGTGATAGCGCACGTTGATCCCGATCTTCGAGAGCATCTCGGAGATGTCCCGCGCGTCGGTGTTCGTCACGTGGCCGAGCAGCAGCTCGGTCCCGACGGAGAGGATCTCGGTGTCAAAGCTCCGTTTCATCTGCCCACCATGATCCTTTCCACACCCGCGACCGCCTCGTCCACCAGCGCGTCGATATCCATCGCGCTTTCAACGCGCGCGACCTCCTCGACCTTCGGGTGGGTCTTGGGGTGGCGCGGCGTAAAGACCGTGCAGCAATCCTCATACGGCAAAATCGAGGTCTCAAAGGTGCCGATCCGGCGGGCGAGGCGCACGATCTCCTCCTTGTCCATGCCGATCAGCGGCTGGAGCACGGGCAGCGAGATCACCGCCTGGGTCGAGGCCATGGCCTCCATCGTCTGGCTGGCCACCTGGCCGAGATTCTCGCCCGTGACGATGGCCTTCGCGCCCTGCGCCTCGGCGATCTTCTCCGCGATGCGCATCATGAAGCGGCGCATGATCAGCGTGAAATACTCCTCCGGGCACTTGTCGCGGATCTCCTCCTGAATGTGCGTAAAGGGCACCACGAGCAGCGGCATCTTGCCGCAATAGGGCGTCAGGAGCCGGGCGAGCTCAATGACCTTTTCCTTCGCCGCCTCGGAGGTGTAGGGGAAGGAGAAAAAGTGCACCGGCACCAGCCGCACGCCGCGCTTGGCGATCATAAAGCTGGAAACCGGGCTGTCGATCCCGCCGGAGAGCAGCGACACCGCCACGCCGTTCGACCCCACCGGCATGCCGCCGGCGCCGCTCTCGGGGGAGGCGTGCACATAGGCCGCCACGTCGCGCACCTCGAGATGGATGACGAGCTCCGGCTCGTGCATCTCGGCGCGCAGATGCGGGAAGGCCTCGGCCAGCTCGCCGCCGACGTACTGGCTCAGCTCGATGCTCGTGAGCGGGAAGCGCTTGTCGCTGCGCCTGGTCTCGACCTTGAAGGTTTTTGCGCGCATCAGCTCGTCGCGCAGATAAGACTTCGCGAGCTCAGTGATCGCGTCCTTGTCCTTATCGCAGGCCGCGGCACGCGAGAGCTTGATCACGCCGAAGACCTTTTTCGCGGCCTCGAAGGCGGCGTCCATGTCGGCCTCGTCGTCTCCGGGCTCGATATACACGGTGGACTGGCTGCACCAGACCCGGTAGTTGCCCAGAGAATACAGGCTGTGGCGCAGGTTGGACAGCAGCTTTTGTTCAAAGCTCTTGCGGTTGAGTCCCTTGAGGACGATCTCGCCGAGCTTGCAGAGGATGATCTCTTTCATATGTACTTCCTTTATTGGGTGATATGGATGCTGACGGGCAGCGGAGCGGGCGCGTCGCTGCCCTCTGCGGTAACGGAGAAGGAAAGCTCCTTCGCGAGCGTGCCGTCCTCCGCCGTAAGCGGCAGGGAGAGGTGCCAGATCCCGCCCTCATGGCCGCCGGCAAGATACCGGTCGGCAAAGGCGAGCGCGCGGCCGTCCGCCTCGGGCGCGGAGACGGCGAGCGTATAAGCCTCCTCTCCGGCGTTGCGGACAGAGAGGCTCAGCTCCAGAAAAACGCCCTCCTGCGTGCTGTGCAGCGAGGCGCCCTCATAGCCGATCGCAAGCGACGCGTTCTCTGCGAGCGTTTCGCCGGCCTCGGGCGCGGAGACGAGCATTTCCCCGCCCGTCAGGAAGGAGGCGGCGATCGTCTCGAAGATCGCGCCGACCACTTCCTCCCGCCCGTCAAAGCAGGCACCGTACAGCAGGTAATAGCGATCCGGCGTTTCCCAGGCGATCCAGTCGCGCCAGGTGTCATACTTCAGATGCAGCATGCGCAGCGCATACCACTCGCCGCTGCCGACCGTCCCCTCGCCGGGAGAGGCGCCCCATTTGCCGGGCTCGATCATCGCGACGAGATCGGACGGCGCGCCCTCGTCGTCCCGGAGGACAGAGGTGAAGAACATGCGGGCGAAAAACCAGCCGGGATCAAAGCGGACGGCGCCCTTCTCGACCCACTGCGTGCAGTAGGCGGGATAGGAAAAGCCGCAGTCGAACTCCCCGGCGGGGGAGAAGTACCAGGCGGTCTCCTCGTCGCCCCCGTTGGCGGCGGGAAGACGGAACGTCAGCGCAAGCTCCTTCGGCTCGGCGGCCGCGGGAGCGGGCGTTTCCTCCGCCTCGTCGGTTTCCGGCGCGGCAGGGGAGGCGTCAGCCGTTCCGGGCAGCGACGGGAGCGAAGGCAGCTCCGCCGCGCAGCCGGCGAGCAGCGCGGAAACAAGACATAAGATCAGAATAAGGGACAGACAGCGTTTCATTTTCTCTCACTCTCCGCTGGAAAAGTCATAGGCGCGGTACTGCACGGCCTCGGCCACATGCTCCGGCTGGATCTCCGGCGAACCGGCAAGGTCGGCGAGCGTGCGCGCCACACGCAAAATACGGTCATAGCTGCGGGCGGACAGCCCCATCGCGTCGAACGCGCCGTGCATCAGATCCTCGCCCGCGGCCGTAAGAGCGCAATACTCGCGCAGCTCGCGGCTGGTCATCTGCGCGTTGCAGACGGTCGCGCTGCCGGCAAAGCGCTCGCGCTGGATCGAGCGCGCGGCGTCTACGCGTTTTTTGATTTCGCTCGAGCTCTCGGAGGGGCTGCGGCGCTTGAGCTCGTCAAATTCCAGCGCCGGCACCTCGGTGATGATGTCGATGCGGTCGAGCAGCGGCCCGGAGATCCGGCTCTGATAGCGGCGCACATCCGCCTCGCTGCAGCGGCAGCGCCCCGAGGGGTGGCCGTACCAGCCGCAGCGGCAGGGATTCATCGCGCACACCAGCATAAAGCGGCTGGGGAACGTGACCGAGCCGGCGACGCGCGAAACTGTGACCTCGCCGTCCTCAAGCGGCTGGCGCAGCACCTCGAGCACGTCGCTGCGGAACTCCGGCAGCTCGTCTAAAAACAGCACGCCTGTGTGGGCAAGACTGATCTCGCCCGGACGCGGGACCGTACCGCCGCCGGAGAGACCCGGCCCCGAAACCGTATGGTGCGGCGAGCGGAAGGGGCGCGTGCAGATGATCGGATTCCTGCTGCCGGTCAGTCCGGCGACGGAGTGGATCTCGGTCGCCTCGATCATCTCCTCCCGGCTCATGTCCGGCAGGATCGAGGGCAGGCGGCGCGCCATCATCGACTTGCCGGAGCCCGGCGGACCGACGCAGAGCATGTTGTGCCCGCCGGCCGCGGCGACCTCGAAGGCGCGCTTGACGCTCTCCTGGCCCTTGACGTCGGAAAAATCGGGCAGCGCCAGATCCGCCGGCGTGAGCGCAGGCGGCGCGGCGGGGCAAAGCTCCTTTTCGCCGCGCAGATGGGCGACCAGCTCGCCCACGCTCTCGACGCCATAGACCTCCACGCCCTCGGCAAAGGCGGCCTCGGAGGCATTTTCGGCCGGGAGAAAGAGCTTTTTCACGCCGCAGCGCTCCGCCGCGATGGCCATGGGCAGCGCGCCGGAGATGCGCCGCAGCGAGCCGTCGAGCGCAAGCTCGCCGAGAAAGGCGCAGTCCGCGGCAATGCGGGGCAGCTCACCCTGCGCCGTGAGGATGCCGATGAGGATCGGCAGATCATAGAGCGTGCCGGCCTTTTTCCGGTCGGCCGGGGCGAGATTGACCGTCAGACGGCTCGGCGGGAAGCGAAAGCCGTTGTTCTTGATCGCCGCGCGGACGCGCTGGCGCGCCTCCTTGACGGCGGCGTCGGGCAATCCGACGATCTCAAAGCCGGGCAGACCGCCGGAGATATAGACCTCAACGGCGATCTCAAAGCCGCCCACGCCGCTGACGGAAAAGCTTCGGATACGGGAAAGCATGCTCTTTCCTCCTTGCATGTTTCAAACAAACAGCCAGAGGGGGAAAACTCTCTGGCTGTGTGAAGGGCAGATTATTCTTCTACTTCGCCGACGATCGCGATGTGCAGCTCGTCGGCGTCAGAAGAAACTCGCTTTGCTTCGTTTTCGCGGAGAGGATCACCGCAAAAACTGCGCTTCGCTCCTTCCTTCTTCCTTCCCGCGACAAACCCACTTCGTTGGGCTTTGCCGCGGATCATTCCTCAACTTCGCCTACGATCGCGATGTGCAGCTCGTCAAGCTGCTTGGGCGTGACCTCGGAGGGCGCGCCCATCATCAGGTCCTGCGCCTTCTGGTTCATCGGGAA
>DJYJ01000007.1 GCA_002450075.1 Clostridiales bacterium UBA6981 | reverse complement strand
ACACATCATTGACAAACCTACACCCCTTTTTCATGATTTTTATACTTTACAGTTGCCGAATTTCCCGATATCTGTTAAAATTTCTTTCAGAGCATTTTCTGCGCTCCCGCGGGAGGCGCAAGACACAGAACAAGGGGGAAAACCATGGAACAGAAAATCAGCGGCAGAAAGCCGAGCTACGGCTTTCTCGACAGACTCATGTACGGCGTCGGCGAGATCTTCGGCGGCGGCTGCTTCGTCATCATCAACTCCTTTTTCATTGTCTTTCTGACGGACGCGCTCGGCATGAACGCGGCTCTCGCCGGCACGATCCCCATGATCGGCAAGATCTGGGACGCCATCACCGACCCCATCATGGGCAACATTTGCGAGAGGACCCGGTCGAAATACGGCGCGAAGCGGTTCTACATCCTCGTGGGCAGCATTGCCTCCGCCATCACCTTCGTGACCATGTGGATCAACATTCACTCCTCTTCGGTCGTCACGAACTATGTCTTCTATGTGGTGATGTACTGCCTGTTCAACACAGGCTTCACGGTGCTGAGCGTGCCGTATAACGGCCTGCTTCCCGACATGATGGACGACTACGCCATGCGCGCCAAGTTCTCCAACATGCGCATGATCTTCTCGACGCTCGGCGCCGCCGTCTGCGGCCTTGTCCCGGGCATGATCATCAAGCAGACCAACGATCCTTCGCAGTACATGAAGTGCATGCTCCTCTTCGGCGTGCTCTTCTTCGTCTGCTCGATCACCGTGTTCTTCGGCACGTGGGAAAAGCAGAAGGAGCCCGTCAAGACCACGCTTGCGGAAAGCTTCACCCAGGCGGCCAGCGTGTTCAGAAGCCGCTCGTTCCTGATCTTCCTGGGCCTGTACCTCTTCGGTCAGGGCGGCATGGACTTCATCTCGGGCATGGCGGTCTACTATGTCCAGCACGCGCTCGGCGCCTATCCCAGCTACTACATCCCGATCCTGGCAGTGCTCATGGTTGCCCAGCTCATCGGCATGCTCATCTTCGGGCCGGTCATGAGCAAGACCTCCAAGAAGCTTGCGATCGTCATCGCCGCTCCGCTGCGCCTCGTCGGCGTTCTGGGGCTGCTGGCCTTCTCGCATCACGGCGCGCCGCTCGTCCCGATCCTCGCTCTCGCGACGCTGATCGGACTTGGCAACGCCGGCTCCCTCACGGGCATCTTCGCCATCATGGCCGACATGACCGACATCGACGAGCTGATCACCTCGATCCGCAGACCGGGCATCGTCTCCAGCATGGCCACCTTCATCCGCAAGATCGCCTCGGGTCTTTCGGTCGCGATCATCGGCTTCATGCTCACGGCTGTCCACTATGACGAGGCGCTCGCCAACGCGGGTCTCGAGCAGGCCGCCGCGACCCAGCACGGCATCGGCGTGTGCTATGTTCTGGCTCCCGCCATCATGTCGGCGCTGCTGCTGCTCTGCGCGTGGATCTTCCCTGTGACCGACAAGGAGTTCAAGCTGGTCCAGAAGGACATTGCCAGACGCAAGGGCACGGACGAGAGCGTCGCCACGGCAGAGGAAAAGGCCGCGCTGCAGAAGGTGACGGGCTTTGCCTACGATCAGCTGTGGAACGCGAAAAACGCGACGATGAAGCGCTGATCCCCGAACAGAACAACATGAAAAAGCAGAGAGGTTTTTCACCTCTCTGCTTTTTTTGAATTGTTTTGCTGATCAGCCCTGATGCGGTCATACCAGACTCTGATCAAAAGTGTCTTCTTTTCATCAGAAAACAGTATCACATGATGATAGCGTCCTTGGGGCAGACGCCGGCGCAGGTGCCGCAGGCGACACAGGAGTCCTCGTCGAGCGTCCACCGTCTGGCCGCACGGTCGACCGTCAGCGCCCCGGCGGGGCACTTCTTGGCGCAGAGCGTGCAGTAGACGCACTTGCTGGGATCCTGGACAGGCTTGCCGTCGTCGCGCGGTACGATCGGCGCGGCGGGCGTCTCCGCCTTCGGCTCTTCCGCCTTGGGGGCGGGCTCGGCCTTGGGCGCCTCCGCCTTCGGGGCCTCGGTCTTCGGCGCTTCCACCGCGACCGGCTCGTCGCCGGGCATCAGGATGGCCTTCTTCGGGCAGACCGTGGCGCAGGTGCCGCAGGCGACGCAGGAATCCTCGTCCAGCGTCCAAGTCTTGGCCGCACGGTCGACCGTCAGCGCCCCGGCGGGGCACTTCTTGGCGCAGAGCGTGCAGTAGACGCACTTGGACGGGACCTGAACAGGCTTGCCGTCGTCGCGAGGAGCGATGACGCCGGCCGCAGGCGCGGCCTCCGCCTTGGGAGCGGCTGCGGGCGCGGCAGGCTTGGGCGCGGGCTTCTTCGGCGCGGCCTTGAAGAAGGTGCCGGAGACGATCAGATCCTCTTCCTTCGTCGCAACCATGTGATAGTCGCCCGACAGCTCGATCGCACCGTGATTGCAGAAGTCGGCGCAGTGGCTGCAGAAGGTGCAGGAGCCGAGGTTGAAGCTGCGGGTGATCTGCTGGCCCCCCTCGACGGGGACGGCAACGGACTTGATCGCGCCGCCGGCGCAGACGCGCTCGCACATGCCGCAGTTGATGCACTTGTCGGGGTGGAAGACGATCCGTCCGCGATAGCGCGGCGCGGCCTCGCTGGGCGTAAAGGGGTACATTTCACAGCTTGTCTTGGAGAACAGGCCGGTGACAGCTTCTTTCAGGAACGGAAGATCCATTTATTTCTGCCCCCTTTTCTCTTTAAGGATCTGGGTCGCGAGCGCCAATCCGTCGATGACGGCCTGGGGACGCGGCGCACAGCCGGCGACGTCGACGTCGACGTGGACGTACTTGCTTAAGGGACCGGCGATGGAGTAGCTCTCCTTGAAGACGTTGCCCGACTGCGGGCAGGAGCCCATCGTGACGATGCAGCGCGGTTCGGGCACCTGGGAGATCGCGCGCAGCACGCGCGGCAGCGACTGCTTGGTGACCGGGCCGGTGACGACGACGATGTCGGCGTGACGCGGGCTGCCGACCAGCTTGAAGCCGAGACGCTCGGCGTCAAAGCGCGGCGTGAGGACGGAGACAAGCTCGATGTCGCAGCCGTTGCAGGAGCCGGCGTTGATGTGGAACAGCCACGGAGATTTTTCGGTGCTTTCCTGGATCAGTTTCTTAAACATAGCCGTCCCTCCTTAAAAGCCGTACCACGCGAGCACCAGGCTCAGAAGAGCCAGGCCCGTGACGACGGTCCAGTAGTACTTGAACACCTGTTCGATCTTGAGACGCGCGGTGATGGCGTGGACAAGGGAGATGAACAGGATCGTGATCACGATGCACAGCAGCACCAGCACGATCGCGCCGAGCAGGCCGGTGATCATGCCCGCGGCCGCGCCGGAGAGGCCGAGCGCCGCGGTCAGCGCGCCGAGTGCGCGGCCGATGCCGCCCAGGAAGAGGGCGACGAACAGGCTCTCGAGCGTGAGCACCTTGATCGAATGGCTGAGCTTATACACCGCGAGCGGCGCGCCGCTGTACTCGGCGAGCAGGCCTTCGCAGATCTCCGTCTCGGCCTCGGCCGTGTCGAAGGGGTGACTGCCGGTCTCGCCGGGGATGATCAGCAGAAAGGCGATCGCCGCCGGGATCATGCTGACGTGGGCGATCAGGCTGCCGTTGGCGAGCTGATAGCGGATGATCTCGCTCATCGAGAAGACGAGGCCGGAGCCCGTGGCGTTGCCGACCGTCTTGGCGACGGCGAGCAGCACCAGCACGAGCGGCAGCTCGCAGGCGATGACCGTGACCATCTCGCGGCTTAAGCCCACGCCCGCATAGGGCGAGCCGGAGGCCGCGCCGCCGAGGATCATCGACAGCGCCGGGATCAGCAGCAGATAGAGGATGACGATCACGTCAGCCATCGTGGAAAACGCGGTGAAGGAGAACACGGGGATGAACATCTGCAGCACGACG
>DJYJ01000025.1 GCA_002450075.1 Clostridiales bacterium UBA6981 | reverse complement strand
GAACGCCCATGCCGCAAAGCCGCGCACAAAATGCATGAAAAATGGTACACTGAAGACGCGGAGGAAGGCCGAGGGACGGTTTGCCACCATGAGTGCGCCTCTTAGAACGTGGCCGGGGCACCTTTGAGCACACAGAATTGCGGTTCGACCGCGTGCATTAAACTACAGTTTTTCAGGTGACCGCCTCCGCCATCTAAATCATTGCGGAGGTGACCATGGAAGCTTTATTGTACTGCTGCTGCGGATTGGATGTACACAAAGACTTGATCGAGGCTTGCATCCTTCGCGGAGAGGGCCTTGAACCCGACGCTGTCAGAGAAAGCTTTGGAACAACAAAACCGGAACTGAAAAGACTGACCGTGTGGCTTTCCCATAACGATTGCTATTCTGTTGCCATGGAGAGCACCGGTGTGTACTGGAAGCCAATCTTTGAGGCCCTGGAACTCTGTTCAGAATATCTCGAAAATGTTTGGGTGGTAAATGCTAACCACATGCGGAATCTGCCCGGCAGAAAGACCGACGTCGGTGACGCAGAGTGGATCGCAACGCTGCTGCGTCATGGCCTTTTGGAAAAGAGCTTTGTTCCACCTGCTGCAATCCGGGACTTGCGCGAATGCTCACGGCTGCACCGAACCTTTGTCCAGGAGCGCTGCCGGTATGTCAACCGGCTGGAGAAGTTCCTGCAGGCGCACGGCTTTAAGTTCTCTTCCGTCATGAAAGATATCCTCTCCGTATCCGGGAGAAAACTTCTGAATATTCTGCGGGATACCGGTTCTCTCTCAGAGATCGACGTCATAGAAAATTGCCGCAGGCTTCGCCGGTCTCCCGAAGAGATTTCAGCGGCAGTCTGCGGCAACCTTTCTCCTGCGGAACAGCGCCTTCTCAAACATCTGCTCCACAAGCTTGACTCCTGCCAGGAGGATATTGACAGTATCCTCGAGGATATGCGCTTGCTGTCCCAACAGTTTCAAGAGCAACTGGCCATCATCGATTCCGTTCCCGGCTTCGACGAGGAGTCCGCCATGGAGATTATAGCAGAGATCAGTGCTGCTCCACAAGAGCATTTTTCATCCGGTGAAAAGCTATGTCGCTGGGCCGGCGTCACGCCCAGAAACGACGAAAGCGCAGGTAAGATGAAGTCCAGAAAAACTCTTCATGGAAACCCATATGTGAAAGCTATTTTGTGCCAGGCAGCCTGGGCAGCTGTGAAGGTACGCAATTCACCTTTCCATGATTGGTTCTGGTCTCATCAGCACAAGCTCGGTCAGAAGAAGGCCATCATCGCAGTCTCTAGAAAGCTGCTCATGCTGATCTATCTGCTGCTCGACACCGAGCAACTCTACCAGCCGCCGAATCAAGCGGCCTGAGTTCTACCCTTTGTCATAGGATTTGCTGCTCTGTGAGACAGGGCTTGGTTTTTTGCGGCCTTTTTCAGGGGCTTACCCCTTCTTTTTTCGCATTAACCGTCCCCTGTCCCACACCCCTTCATTAACCGTCCCCTGTCCCATTTTGTAACCCTCACACGCATTAACCGTCCCCTGTCCCATTTTCTAGTTTCGACAATTGCTTCTGTGCCATAGCTCGTATCGTCTCGTTGGGGTGGTCGCACAACTGTTCCAAGTAGGGCGCTGACAGTTCCTTTCCCACATAGTATAGAGCCCGCACACACTTCACTCCAAATGAATAGTTGTCATCCCAAGAAAGATAGGGCGGTCGAAGATCAATAGCTTTAAAAAAATACTCCAGGCTTTCAATCGATGAGATCCGTTCCAACAAAGTGACAATATTCTCGTGCTGGTCATGCCAAGATTCAATCAACAATTCGTCCAAGACACTCACAAAAAGAGGTAGGTCTTTTCTGCGAGCATCTGGAAGAGTCTCATCCATAATAAAGAGTATATAAATCAAATAATCGAGCATTTTTTTATCTCTCAATTCATGGACGGCCTTGATTGTTTTTAAAACATACTCTGCAAATCCAGGTTTTTTTAGCCCAGTCTTCTCGATTAATTCCTCTCGACCGAAGTCTTTGTGAAAGTATGATTTAAACAGGCTTTCGCATAAATTCATTTTTATCCACCTCCTATAACTTTGGGGATGGGACAGGGGACGGTTCCTTGTCCCATTTATAGCGGATAAGCTAAGAACGGCGGGACATGGAACCGTCCCCTGTCCTATGTTGTTGTTTTTACATCAGCCCTCCGCGCCGGTGATGCTGGCGCCGCAGAGGCGCGTGACGGCGGGGATGAGGTAATTGTTATACTGCTTCTGCTCGCTCGAGAAACGCATCGCGCCGCCGAGCTCGCGCAGCGTGCCGGACACCGAGCCGCCCTCGACGACCGAGACGCTGTCGCCGTCGTGGAGATAGCCCAGACGGATCTCGCCGGCGATGTCGCCGCTTGCGGTGTCGACCTGGAAATCGGAGAATTCGACGACCTCGAGGAACCTGCCCGTGCGCAGCTCCGCGGCGGTCTTCCCGCCGCCCTCGACGACAAAGTTGCCGGGAGAGAAGCTGTCCTCCAGCCCGATATACTGGGCAAACATGCGTCTGCCGTAGAAGTTCTCGGCCACGCCGCCGGAGATGATCGTCATGTCGCGCACCGGCGCGCCCTCGTCGTCGAAGGCACCGTTGTGCGAGGAGTTTTCAAGCGTCTTTACCGCGCGGACCGTCAGCTTGTCGCCGCCCTTGTCCTCGGCCACCGCTTTGCCGATCTCGCAGCGGAGATCCCCTGATAGACCATGCCGGCGTTCATCCGGTCGATATAATAGTCATAGATCTCCAGCGCGTCGTCCGTGGAGAACACGACGTCGCACTTGCCCAGCGCCGGGGTCTTTCCCGCGCGCAGCTTGTCGCGGCCGAAGCGCAGCGTCTCTTCGACGTTGGCCTTCAGCCCCGCGGCGTCGCAGCTGCCGGATTTATACATGCGGTAGAGCTCGATCTCGCGCCTGTCGTCGCGCGCGTTGACGACGACCTCCGCCATCGAGGAGGGATACACGTCCGTCACGTCGATGCCCGTCGAGGTGACGAGGCGGCGGCAGACGCTGTCGGTGAAGATCTCATAGGAATTGATATCCGCCTCGGCGCTCTCCTCCACGCTTCTCATCGCGCGCAGGAAATCGCCCGCGATCGTCCTGAGCTCCGGCGCGGCGGCCGGGGTCGCGGCGTCGCCGCGCGGCGGATTGAGCGTATAGGCCCGGTTGCGGATCAGCCCCGCCTCGAAGAGCAGCGAGCGGATCAGCTTCTCCGCCTCCGTCTCCGTCGCGGTGGGGGCAAGCTCGGCCGAGGCGCTGCCGAGATATTTCTTTCCGTCCTCTTCAAACGCCCTGTAGATCGTGAGCGTGATATGCTCGGTTTCGCGGACGCGGTTCTGGTCGAGCGCGTGGCGGATGAAGTAAAACTCCCAGCCCGTGCGGATTTCGTCCCGGACGGCCCAGCCGTCGGCGCCGCTTTTCTTCAGCAGATCCAGAATGAAGTTTTCCATTTAACCCAGCCTCGCTTTCGCCTTCATATAGGGGCCGCCGTCCGAGACCTTGACCCATTCCTTGTGTCCCTTGCCGCAGCCGCCGGTGCCGAAGAGCTCGTGGTCGCGGCTGAGCATCGAGATCGAGCCGAGCAGCTCCGGTACATAGCCGGTCATGACGATCGGCGAGACGACCTTGCCGGTCAATTTCCCGTCGCGGATCTCATAGCCGCGGTCGATGATGCACTGGATGCCCCAGTGCTTGGGGTCCTCCATGCCTGACTGCATGCCTTTGAGTAAATAGCCGTATTTGACCGTGGCGATCATCTCCTCAAGCGTGCTGTCGCCGGATTCGAAGACCGTGTTGGTCATGCGGGTGTAGACCTTGTGCTCGAAGTTCTCGCGCTTGCCGTTGCCGGTCGGCTCAACGCCAAGCCTCAGCGCGCTCAGCGCGTCGCACACGCCGGTTTTGAGGATGCCGTTTCGGATCTCGACCGTGTCGTGGGCAAGCGTGCCCTCGTCGTCGAAGGCATAGCTCGCGACCTCGATCTCCGGCTTGGCGCCCTCGTGCATCGTGACAAGATCGCTGCCGACGCGCTTGCCGATATAGTCCGCGCCGAGCGCGCGGTTTTTCACGAACATATCCATCTCCACGCCGTGGCCGAAGGCCTCGTGCGCGATCAGGCCGCTGACCTCGGGCGAGACGATGACCTCGTATTCGCCGGGCTCGATCCGCTCGGCCGAGAGCAGTTCCTCGGCGCTCTTCACGACGGACTCGACCTTGTCCGAGAGGCGGTCGAAGATCTCCGGCCCTTCGCGGCCGGACACGCCCTCATAGCCGAATTCGACCCGGCCGTCCTTTGTAACGAGCGGCATGACGACGCCCTCGGAAAAGACGTAGCTCTGGCGCATGTCGCGATTGGCCGTCAGGAACAGCTTGCAGACGTGCGTCGACTGGGCGCGCAGACGGCAGTCGATGGCGTACTCGCTCGCCGCGACGCCGCGCGCCGACATTTCGGAGAGCTTCTCGACCAGCGCGGCGAGATCCGTCTCCTCCGGCAGCAGGCCGGTCTCCATCTCCTCGCGCAAGGCGCAGGGCTCGTCGGGCAGGGCGGGCGTCTCATATACGGCGCTCGCCGTCTCCGCGAGCAGGGAGAACTGTTCGCCGAGGACACGCCGCGCCTCGGCGGCGGTGAGCTCGGGATGATCGGGATCAAAGCGGTTGAAGGCATACTCGCTGTACAGCCCGCCGCGGCTGACGCGGACGACGCTGCCGCGCTCGGTCATCATCGTGGAGTGGTTGACAGACTTGGCACGCTGCGAGATCGACGCGGTGAAGCCGACGGAATCCGTGGACAGGACACTGACATAATCAAAGTCCTCCCGGAGCAGCGCCACCAGCTTTTTCAGTCCCGGCGCGATCGCGTCAAGATAAGGGGAAAAGGGTGCTTTCACTTCTGATCGTTTCCTTTTTTCTTCATTTTGATGGTCAGATTTTACCATGAGCTCAACCGTTTTTCAACCGCCGTGTGTGATTTGGCCTCCGCGCTGTTCGCGGCAAAAAGACACTTGTATTTTTGCCGCGGTGTGTGTATCATGAAAGCGGGCGGAAAACGGGTTTTGCCGTCCCGGGGAGGTTTTTCCATGCCGGAAAATTATCTGATCGTCCACAAGAGCGTTCTGCCGGACTATTTTGAAAAGGTGCTGGAGGCAAAGCGGCTGCTCGAGAGCGGCAAGGTCCGCGAGGTCAGCGAGGCTGTGCGCCGCGTCGGCATTTCACGCAGCACCTATTACAAATATAAAGATCATGTGTTTGCTCCCTCCGCCGTTGCCGAAAGCCGCAAGGCCGTGCTGGAGCTGATGCTTGACCACCAGCCGGGTGTGCTCAGCGCCGTGCTTGCGCGCATCTTCGGCGCGGGGGCCAGTATTCTCACCATCACGCAGAGTCTGCCCGTGCTCGGCAAGGCCAGCGTGACGCTCTCGATCGATCTCGGCTCCATGTCCGGCACGATCGAAACGCTGACACGCTCGCTGGAAGCCGTTGAGGGCGTCGAGAGCGTAAGACTGCTGGCGATCGAATAAGGCCGTACCGCGCCCGCTCTCCCCTGTTTGCCGGGCGGAAAAAGAGACGAAAAAAATCCTTGACAATCGCGAATTATTCTGTATAATAGCTTTTGCGTTTAGCGGGATTGTGTAAAGGTAGCACAGCGGACTCTGACTCCGTATGTGAGGGTTCGAATCCTTCTCCCGCTGCCAGATATCGGCTTGAATCGTTACGATTCAAGCCGATTTTCTTTGTTTTCGGCCAAATCAGCACCCTTTTGCCGCGTTTTATGTCCGTATGAAAAAGCGGGAGAAGCAGGCCATGTCTATACCTATCTGTGGCTTGGCGACACCTATTACGCCCCGAAGGAAGGAGCGCCGGATTACAACAAGGCTTTCGATTATTATTCCAAAGCCGCCGCGCTCGGAACCCCCGACGCGATGGGCAATCTGGGCGTGATGTGTGCAGCGGGGTACGGCGTCGAGAAGGATGAAGAAAAAGCCGAGGAATACTATCAGTGGGCGCAGGAGCTGCGGTCGCGTTGATATTGAAAAGTGTGTCTTTTCGCGCGCGGATTTTATTGAAAAGTGTAAAAAAGCTCACCCGCAGCGGTCGGTCTTTCCCTTCGCTGCGGGCTTTTCTTCTAACGCAGGATATGGTATGATAAGATAAAATCTATTTATCGATCAAGGAGCATCGCTATGAAAAGAGAGCTTTCCATTCGCATGCTATGTCTCCTCCTGCTGCTTTCCGTCGTCTGCTCCTGCGTCGGCTGCGGAGAGAAGAAAGAGCAGCGGGACAGCCGTGAGATTATCGAGGAGCTGGTGGTCGACTACGGAAGCTACGGGCAGGAGGCGGAAGGGCACATCAAGGCCTTGCTCAAAGAGCTGCGATCCGTCGACGCCGACGCGGCCGACCGCTGGGAGAACATCATGGCCGTTTGGGAAAACGCGAACTCGGATCTGACGATACACGAGGGCGTGCTGCCGGACGGTCTGCCGGACACAGACGAGCTGTGCATCGTCGTGCTCGGCTTTCAGCTTCAGCCCGACGGGACGATGCGCGACGAGCTGATCGAGCGTCTCAAGGTCGCCAAAAGGAGCGCGGAGAAATACCCCAACGCGCTGATCGTCTGCACGGGCGGCGGGACGGCGTCGGAGGATAAAACCGCCACCGAGGCCGGGAGGATGGCGCAGTGGCTGATCGAAAACGGCGTCGCGCCGGAGCGCGTCATCGCGGAGGATCGATCTCTCACCACAGCGCAGAATGCCATTTTCACCTATAACATACTGGCGGAGAAATACCCGCAGGTAAATACGCTTGCGATCGTGTCGAGTGACTATCACATCGCGACGGGCACGCTTCTGTTCGAGGCGGAGGCGATCCTGCGCGCGGAGCAGGCCGGCGCCGAGACCATGCGCGTCGTTTCCAACGCCGCCTGGAGAGCGCCCTCCGGAAGCCTTTCGACCATGTTCCAGGCCGGGGCGCTGATCGAGCTTGAAGGCGATACGGACACCGCGTTTGACATCTACTTTGACACCTATGACATTCACGAGCTGCCGCCGCTGTCCTGATCCGGCTGTCTGAGGGGCAGAGCGCGATGGTCACAAGCTTATGAGAAAGAGAGGACGGAAAAAATGAATCGGGAAATCGAGAGCAAATGCCTTGACCTGGTGGAAAATTATCGCATTCTCGCATCAGGCAACAAGTGGGAGTTCACGGAGATGAACCTCGCCTGTGCGGGGATCTATCTTGCCTCCGGCAGAACGCCCGATATGGAGAGAATAAAGGAGTGCAAAAAGCTGCTGAAAAGCAAGGCCGGGATTTTCTCCAACTTCCGCGGCTCGGACGAGCTCCTCGTGCGCTGCAAGATGGCGCTTGCGGACGATCCCGCGCGCTATTTCGATCGGCTCGAGAGCGAGTATAAAAAACTCAAGACCTTCTTCAGCGGCGAGCAGACGGTTCTTGCCGCCATGATCCTCGCCGAGCAGAGCGACGGCGAAGGACTCGCGGAAAAGACGAAGCAGATCTACAAGGAAATGAAAGACGCCCACCCGTGGCTGACAAGCGAGAACGATCTGCCCTTTGCCGCGCTGATGGCGGCGTCCGGCCAAGACGCCTCCGCCGTTTACGCCGAGGCCGAGGAGATCTATGCGCTGCTCCGCAAGGAGCTGCGCGCCGAGCGGGACACGCTGCAGATGCTCAGCCACATTCTCGCCATTCGCGGCGGAGGCGCGGACGGCAAGGTCGAAAAGCTGTGCGCGCTCGCAGCCGGTTTGAAGGCCGCGCGGCGTTCGCTAGGCGGAGGAAGCAGGCTCGCCATCCTCGGGCTCCTGGCCGATTCCCCGCTGCCCGCCGACGCGCTGGTCGAGCGGATCTGTGAGGCGGACGATCTTCTCCGGCAGCACAAGCCCTTCCGCGGGATCTTCGGCGTCGGGAGACAGTGCCGGCGGATGTTCGCCGTGCAGATGGTGCACGCTTCTCTCTCCGGGGAGGAGAGTCTCGGCGCTTCCGCGATGATGGCCGCCTCGGTCGAGCTTGCGATCATTACGATGATCCTCATGATGATCATCATCAGCAGCACGGCCTCCGCTTCCCATTCCGCCAGCCATTGACGCTGTTTGCTCCGAAAAAGATGAAACACGAGCTTGAACACTTTACCATTGGGGATTCCTACGGCGGAAACCAGGACTGGTTCCCGACCTTTATGATGCGCATCGGCGGCTGTGGCGCCGAGACCGCCTGCGACAGCAGCGTGTATTTTGCGCTGCACCGCGGACTTGAAACGATCGCGCCGGAAAACGCGGCGACGCTCACCCGTCGGGACTATGTCCGCTTCGCCTACAAGATGAAGCCGTATCTCTCCCCGCGCAGGACGGGCATCGACCGCCTGGATATTTATATTGACGGCTATGCTGCCTATCTGCGCGACTGCGGGGAAACACGCCTTACCATGACGCCTCTGGACGGCACCGAGCCGTTTGACGCGGCCAGCGCGGCGATCGTGCAGCAGATCGATCAGGGGTGTCCGGTCCCGACGCTTATCCTCAACCATCGCAGCAAGGATTTTCGCGATTACGTCTGGCACTGGTTTTTGATCAACGGATATGACGAGACCGACGACGCCTTTCTCGTGAAGGCGGTGACGTACAGCCGCTATGAATGGCTGGATCTCCGCGCGCTTTGGGACACCGGATACGAAAGGCGCGGCGGCTTTGTGCTGTACCGCGTCGATTGAAGGAAGGAGAGCACTCATGAAACCGATCGAAAGCTTCCCGCGGATCCCGCTCGGCATTTTCCCGACGCCCGTTCACAAGCTGGAGAACATCAGCCGGCTCCTCGGCCGGAACATCTACATCAAGCGCGATGATCTGACCGGGATCGGTCTCGGCGGGAACAAGGTGAGAAAGCTTGAATTCCTCCTCGCCGACGCGAAGGCGCAGGGTGCCGAGGTCGTTTTCACGACCGGCGGCGCCCAGTCCAACCACGCCATGCTCACCGCCGCCGCTGCGGGAAAGCTGGGCATGAAGGCCATTCTGGTGCTCAAGAAGCGCGGCGTGACCGACTGTGTGGGCAATCAGCTGCTCGAAGCACTGATGGGAACGGAGGTCCGCTTTGTCGACACCGATGATTACGCCGACATCTACGCGGAGATGGACCGGATCGGCCGGGCGATGGGTAGGCCGTATTACAAGATCCCCTGCGGCGGGTCGAATGCGCTCGGCGCGTTGGGGTATGTGGAATGTGCCCGGGAGATCGCCGGACAGGGGCTGCACGTTGACCACATCGTCTGCGCGGAGGGCAGCGGCGGGACGATGGCAGGTCTCGCGCTCGGCGCCAAGCTGTATCTGCCCGGAACACGCGTCCACGGGATGATGGTCGACACCGATCCCTTTGACGAAATCACGCCCGCCCTCATGCGCGAGACGGCCGACCTGCTGGAGATCTCGCCGGAGATCACACCGGCGGACTATCTCCTGCGCGATATGTGCGGGCCCGGTTATGCGATCGCCTCCGATGCCGGGAACGCCGCCGTCAGACTGATGGCGGAGCGCGAGGGCATCTTCCTCGACCCGGTCTATACCGGCAAGGCCTTCGCCGGTCTGTTGGAGCTGGCGCAGGAGGGCGTCTTCGGCGAGGAGGAGAACATCCTGTTTCTCCACTCCGGCGGCGCCGGCGGTCTGTTTGCCATCAAGATGGAGGACTGACGGCCCTTCCCAAATCATAACGCAGCGATGCGCCTGGCACTTGTCGGGCGCATCGCTGCGTTATAGAGTTTGGGAGTGTAATGCTTGCTGTAAAGCGCGGAAAGTGCTATAATTATTTTTTGTATGACATGCTGCGGCCTTTTTCGTATCCTGCTGCGCATAAAGGATGGTCTTCACTTGAAAAAACGTCTTTCTTTTATATTGATATATATATGCCTCCTGGCGCTGTTTTGTCTCGGCGCGGGCGAGCTGCTTTTTGTTGGAAAAGGCGAGCGGATGAGCGAATCGGAAAACCGCATGCTGCGCGCCTTTCCCTCTCTGCGCGCCGCGACGCTTGCCGACGGCAGCTTTATGGACGGCTTTGAGGAATATCTCTCCGACGCGTTTTTCTTCCGTGACGGCGCCGCGGCATTTCATGACGGCGTCATGGGACTTGTCGCCGTTCCGGACGACGGGCCGGAGACGGGCGTGGTCGAGGATGATCGTCTCTGGGAGCAAAGCGAGGAGCAGGACGCCGCCTTCCAGCAGCTCATCGAAAACGAGCAGACCGTCGGAGGGCCGGAGGAGGCCGTCTCGCAGGAGATGGAAAACGGCGAAGAGTCCGTCGAAGCACTTCCCGTTCACGTCTGGCTTGAGCGCGCGGACGGCACCCAGGAGATCCTCTTCTCCTATCCGGCCGACTCGATGCGCTCCTTTGCCGACATTCTCAACCGCTACCGCGCCAAGCTGCCGGAGGATGGACACCTCTACTTCTTCTCGCCGCAGGTCGCGGATATCGCCAACAACATCATCGGCAAGACGAAGTACATCGACTGGGGAACGGATCTGGTCGAAGTGCTGCAGCCGCTGGTGGACGACGGGATCACGATCGTCGACGACATGGCGATCCTCAGCCCGTATCTCAACAACAGCAAAACGCCGCTGTATCCGACCCAGGATTATCACTGGCACGCGATCGCCGCAAGTCTTACGGCGGACGCGCTGATGGAGCTGCAGGGCATCGCTCCCGCGGATTACGACCAGTACCGCTATTATCTGTCCTACAAGCACGACGGGATCGCCTACCCGACGGACAAGCTGGCCCAGATGAGCTACGGCGCCGAGACGATCGAGGTCATGAGCGCCATCTCTCCGGCCGAGAGCTATTTTCTCAACTCTATCACCGGCCGTCAGCGCACGATCTTTACGATGTACGAGGGCGGCTACGTCGGCTTTCTCGGCGGGCACAAGGGACCGTGGCGTCTTGTCGAGGGCGGCTTCCACACCGGGCGCAACGCGCTCATCGTCGGAGACTGCTTCACGATCCCGCTGATCCCGTATCTCGCGCCGTATTACGACCAGATCATCTCGACCGACGTGCGTGACAATTTCTATTCGGTCCCGCTCGCCGGCGCCAATATCGGCGAATATATCAAGGCCTATGACGTGGACGACATCTATGTGGTTTGGAGCACGAACGCCCGCTTTTACAGCGACAACATCCAATCCCGCATGTCCGCCTATCTCGACCTTCAATACTGATTTCCCCTCGCCCGGCGATCGGGCAAACCGTTCAACGAGGTTTATGCCATGGTCTTTTCCAGCCTGACTTTTTTATTGCTGTTCCTCCCGCTTCTCTACGCGCTGTACTTTGCCCGCACCTCCGTCAAATGGCGCAACGGCGTGCTGCTCGTCATGTCGCTGCTGTTCTACGGTTGGGGTGAGCCGGTGTGGATCCTTGCGATGATCCTGTCCACCGCGGTCAACTTTTTCTGTGCCCGCGCCATCGCGCGCCGGGAGGAGGGCGCCGCGCGCAAGCTGATCCTCGCGCTCGGCGTGGTCGCTTCCCTGAGCTTTCTTGTTTATTTCAAATACTCCGCTTTTCTGGCAAACTCCGTTGCCGCTCTCCTTTCGCTTTCCTGGCGGATGGACACGCCGCGGCTGCCGATCGGCATTTCGTTTTACACCTTTCAGATCCTGACCTACACCGTGGACGTCTACCGCGGCAAGGCGCCGGCGCAGAAAAGCCCGCTGCGGCTTCTGCTGTATATCAGCTGCTTCCCCCAGCTGATCGCCGGCCCGATCGTGCAGTACGGCGACGTGGAAAATCAGCTTGGCGAACGGAGCGTCACGCCCGACGCGTTTACCGAGGGCATGGAGCGTTTTATCAAGGGGCTTGCCAAAAAGGTCCTGCTTGCCAACGTCTGCGGCGCTGCGCTCGAGGAGCTGACGCTTGCCGGTACGGGCGAGCCGCTCTCTCTGCTCGGCGCGTGGCTGGCAGCGTTTCTCTATACTCTGCAGATCTATTTCGACTTTTCCGCCTATTCCGACATGGCCATTGGTCTTGGGAAGACACTGGGCTTCACATACAAGGAGAACTTTGTTTTTCCCTATGCCTCCCTTTCGGTCACGGAGTTCTGGCGGCGCTGGCACATCTCCCTGGGCAGCTTTTTCCGCGACTATGTTTACATCCCGCTCGGCGGCAACCGCCGCGGGACGGCCCGCACCGTGCTGAACCTGCTGGTCGTCTGGGGTCTGACGGGTCTGTGGCACGGCGCGGCCTGGAACTTTGTTCTCTGGGGCCTTTATTTCGGCGTCCTGCTGATTTTAGAGCGCTTCGTCTTCAAGACGATCCTGGAGAAAACGCCCGGGGCGATCCGCTGGCTGCTCACCTTTGTGATCGCCGTCATCGGCTGGGTGATCTTCTACTACACGGATCTGCCCGCCCTGGGGCAGCACCTGTGCGCGCTCTTCGGCATAGGCGTCTCCGGTCCGGGCGACGCCGCGGCGGCCGCCGTCGTGCGCAAATATACGGTATATCCGCTGATCGCCTGGGTTTTGAGTCTGCCCGTCGTTCCCGCTGTCGCGGCAAAGCTGCCCCGGCGACTGCGCAGTGCGCTGGCGCTCGTCTTTTCGGTCGTGCTGCTGGGCGCCTCGCTGCTGTTCCTTGTCGGGCAGAGTTATAATCCCTTTATCTATTTCCGCTTCTGAGGAAGAGAAAACATGGATGAAATGAATCAAAAAACCATGCGCCGCAGCGTCGCCCGCATGCTTCTGTGGAGCACGCTCGCGTTTTTCGTACTGCTCGGCGGGGGACTTTTCCTGCATGCCCGGATGCCGCAGATGCGCATCGCGCGCATCGAAAAGCTGCTTGCGGCGAATAACACGGCCGCCGCCCGCCGTCTGATCGGGCGCGTGGACGACGAGGCCCTGGCTGAGAGCTATCGCGCCCAGTGCGATTATGCCGACGCGCTTTCCCTGATGGCAAACGGCGAGTGGGAAGAGGCACACGAGCTTTTCGCCAACGCCGGCAGCTATGCCGACGCCGCTGACAAGGCCGCGGAATGCGCCTATGCCCACGCCTTGGCGCTCTTTGACGCGGGCGACTGGGACGGCGCGGCGGAAGCCTTTGCCGCGCTGGGCGCCTATTCCGACGCGCCTGAGCGGGTGAACGCCTGCCGCTACGAAAAGGCGCTGGTGCTCGAGGGCGAGGACGACGCCGCCGGTGCGGCCGAGCTGTATGAGCTGCTCGGCTCCTACCGGGACAGCGGCGAGCGGCTGCGCCGGCTGGCTGTCGCCATGACCGGCATCCCCGACGCCGAGGAGGCGCTGGAGATGCTGCACGGGCTCAGCCGCGCCGACCGCGAGCGCATGCTTGTTCTGAAGGAAGCGCGCAGCGCGCTGCCGCAGGACATCATCGCCGTCGGCTTTTATCACACCGTCGGGCTGCAGTCTGACGGCACCGTCGTTGCCTGCGGCAACAACAGCTTCGGCCAGTGCGACGTCGGCGCGCTGCACGACGTCAAGGCCGTCGCGGCCGGCGCGTATCACACCGTGGCGCTGCACAGCGACGGCACGGTCAGCGCGATCGGACGCGACAGCGAAGGGCAGTGCGCCACCGCCGAATGGCGGAACGTCACGGCGATCGCCACGTCGGATTACGCGACCTTTGGTCTGACCGCGGACGGAACGCTGCTGTGCACGGGCTTTTACGATTACACCGAGCCCGAGAGCTGGAGCGGTCTCACGGCCGTGGCCGGCGGCTCGTACAATCTCGCCGCGCGGCGTGAGGACGGCTCGGTCTGGTCCTATCCCGCGCTCAAGGGGCTCGACGCGCTCCGCGGTGCGGAGGCGATCGACGTGAACACCGGCTATGCCGTCGCCGTGCTCGGCGACGGGAGCGTGGCGTCGACAAACTTTGACCTCTCTGCCTGGCACGATATCCTCGCGGTATCGGCCAGCTCCACAGCGATCCTGGCCCTTGATGCGCAGGGGCGCGTCCAGGCGCACTTCTTCCGCGAGAGCGACAGGGTCGACTTCTCCTCCGTGACCGACGCCGTGGCGATCGCCGCGGGCGGTACACACTTTGCCGTTGTTCTATCGGACGGCAGCGTCCGTGTCTTCGGGCTGACCGCAAACGGCGCTGGCGGGACCGCGGACTGGTCTCTCGCCGTCGACTGAGAAGCCCGGCGGCTCTTTTCCCTGCAAACTTTGGAATCTTATTACTATTCAGGAGGGCAGGAATGAAAAAAGCTCTGCTCGCAAAGCTGTCAGAAGCGCTCGTTTCGGTATTGCCGGTAGCGGCGCTTGTGCTGATTCTTTCCTTTACCCCGCTCGCCCCGCTGTCCTGGCTGCAGCGCACGGTGTTCTTCGTCAGCGCGCTGATGCTGGTGCTGGGGATCGGACTGTTCAATCTCGGCGCCGACCTCGCCATGACGCCCATGGGGCGCCATATCGGCGAAGGTCTGACCAAGTCGGGAAAGCTGGGCGTCCTCGTGATGGTCTGCTTTCTCATGGGCGTGCTGATCACGGTGGCCGAGCCGGATCTCTCCGTTCTGGCCGGACAGATCAGCGCCGTCGTCAATCCCACGCTGCTCATCGTCACAGTCGGCGTTGGCGTGGGGCTGTTCCTCTCCCTCGCGATCATCCGCATCGTGACCAAGACCGATCTGACGGCGATGCTGCTGTTTTTCTACATGCTGCTCTTCGCCTTCTCTGCCATGCTGATCGCCCGGGGCGGCCAGTCGTTCCTGCCGCTCGCCTTCGACTCCGGCGGCGTCACGACCGGGCCGATCACCGTTCCCTTCATCATGGCGCTCGGCATCGGCATCGCACAGGCCCTCGGCGGCCGCCACGCGGGTGAGAACAGCTTCGGTCTGATCGCGCTGTGCTCGGCCGGGCCGGTGCTGGCCGTGCTGCTGCTCAGTCTCGGCGCGGCAAGAGGCGAGATCAACTATCCCCTGCCCGACTATTCTCTCGAGCTTCATTTTTCTCCCGCCTTCTGGGCGCTGCTCGGCGAGACGGCCTGGGAGGTCGCAAAGTCGCTGCTCCTCATGATCCTGTTCTTCGCCGTGCTGCAAAAGCTGGTGCTGCACCTGCCGGCGCAGCGGCTCATCCAGATCCTCTTCGGGCTTCTGTTCGCCTTTGTGGGACTGGTGATTTTTCTGCTCGCTGTCTCCGTCGGCTTTATGCCGGTTGGCTACCACATCGGGCGCATGATGGCGCTTTATAATGAAAAGGCGCTGCTGGGCTTTGCCTTTGTCATCGGCATGGTGGTCGTGCTGGCCGAGCCTGCCGTCCACGTTCTGACCCAGCAGGTCGAGGAAGTGACGGACGGGACGGTCTCCCGCCGCCAGATGCTCATCGCGCTGTCGATCGGCGTGGGCGTCTCAATCGGGCTGTCGATCCTGCGTCTGCTGCTGGGCTTCTCGCTTTTGTACTATCTGATCCCGGGTTATCTTCTCTCGCTGGGGCTGTCGTTTTTCGTCCCGAAGCTATACACCGCCATCGCCTTTGACTCCGGCGGCGTCGCGAGCGGCCCGCTGACGAGCAGCTTTATCCTGCCCATGGCGATCGGCGCCTGCGTTTCGCTGCGCGGAGCCGACGCGGTGATGGATTTTGCCTTCGGGGTGGTCGCGCTCGTCGCGATGACGCCGCTGATCACGATCCAGGCGCTGGGCTTCCGTTCGATCCTGTCGCGCTTCATGCGCGAGAAGGCCGCCATCCGCAGGATCCTGTCGGCGGATGACGCGCAGATCATCTATTTCCGGTAAAAGGAGGGGGAACACATGGCAGAACAGCGATCCCCACAGCCGCGCGGCTCTCTCGCGCCAAAGAAACTGATGCTTCTCGTCACCATCGTGCAAAAGGGAAAGGGCACCTTCTTTTCCGATTATCTGCAGACCTTTGAGGCTAACATGCAGATCTGCGTCGTCGGCACCGGAACGGCCCGCGCCGATCTGGTGGAGTTTCTCGGACTGAAGGACAACAAACGCAGCGTCATCTTCAGCGTCGTGCGCGAGGACAAGCTCGACGCGATCCTCACAGCGCTGGAGGAGCATTTCGATACCGTCAACCGCGGTACGGGCATCGCCTTCGCGATCCCGTTTTCAAGCGTGATCGGCAAGCTGAGCTACGGCTTTTTAAGTAATGAACGGCGTATGGCCAAGGGGGATGAGTAAGATGGAAAACACGGAAAGAAAATATGAAGCGATCTTCTGCATCATCAACGCGGGCTTTTCGGACGACGTGATGTTCGCCGCGAGAAAGGCCGGCGCCGCCGGCGGCACGATCATCAAGGGACGCGGCACAGCGCCGCGTGAGGCGGAAAAGATGTTCAATATCGCGATCCAGCCGGAAAAAGAGATCGTCATGCTGCTCGTCCCGTTTGAAATCAAGGACGACGTGCTGCGCGAGATCTACCAGGCCGCTGGCCTGGGCAGCCCCAGTCAGGGGATCGCTTTCTCCGTTCCCGTCGCCCGCGCCGTCGGGCTGACCGATTTCTTCAAGAAAGAAAAGGAGCAGGAGAAGACAGAGGATTAACCCCTCCTTCTTCACCGCAAAATAACAGGCCGGGAAAAGCACTTGCTTTTCCCGGCCTGTTATTCTTATTTTATGTCGTTTCGCCTGTATAGTCGAGCCGCATGCGGAACACACTGCGCTCCGTCTCGCCGGAGAGAAAATACGACTCCCCTTCCGCGCCCCAGCGGAGCGTGAGCGTCTCACCCAGACGCGCCTCGTTCTGATACTCCACGCCGATCCCCTTCAGCCTCCGCCCCGCGGCGGCCGCGCCGACACAGTCCTCGGCGAGATCGAAGTAGCGGGTGTTGTTCATATGTCCGTTGAGATCGACAAAGCTGTACGGAACGGTAAAGTCCCGCTCGCACGTCGTTTCCTTTTTCGCAACGCCCCCCGGCATTGCGATCTCTTCGCCGGTCACGACGCCCTCGATCACCACGCCATACTTTTCCGGAAAGACGACCTTGCGCGTTTTCTCATCAACGAGGCTCCACAGGGCGCTTGCCTTCAAAAGCGGCTCGCCCGCGGCGGTCTCGAGACTGTAATAGCGCGGGAAGAGCAGGTGCATTGTCTTGCCCGGCCAGCTTTTGAGCACGACGCGCTCGTCGTATTCCGGCATGCGGACGATCGCGGCGCGCTGCATCAGCAGCACCCAGAGGATGCCGCGGTCAAGCGTTTTCTCGCGCCCCATGCCGAGCTGCTCGGTGTGGCGGATCGACGCCTCCTGCAGCATGCGGAACAGCTCCGACGTGCGCAGACGCCGGTACATGTCCACGTCCTTGCTGCGCAGCAGGAGCTCCTCGGAATAGACGCTCATTTGAGTCTCTTGCAGATCGCGTCCACCACGTCGCCGAGCGTCTGCAGCTTCTGCCACTGCCGCTCGGGGATGCGCACGTCAAAGAGCGCCTCGAGCTTGCAGATCACCAGCACGAAGCCCATCGAGTCGATCGCCGTCTCGGTGTTGATCACGCTGTCCTCCTGCAGGTCAAGATCCGCCATGTCGGGGAAGCAGTCGTAAATCACCTTTTTGGTCTGTTCCAATACTTCCTGTCTGGTCATGTGTTGTCACTCACTTTCTGCTGGAGCTCCCAGCGTTTTATTTTGCCCGTCGCCGTTCTCGGCAGCGGCTCGTCTGTCAAAAGAATGTCCGCGATCTGCTGGCCGCGCGGCAGCGTGCGCATTACCTCGCGCAGCTTTTCCTGCAGCTTCTCCTTCTCCGCCGCGCCGGAAAAGACCAGGATCGGCCGGTTGTTCTTCAGCGTGACCGCCAGCTCCGTATGACCCAGTGCCTGCATCAGCGCAGATTCATATTCCGGCAGGAAGATCTTGGTGCCGTCCGGCAGGACCAGCACATCCTTTTTCCGCCCGGTGATGTGGAGCTTGCCCTCCTCGTCAAAACGGCCGAGGTCGCCGGTGTGGAACACACCGTTCTGCAACACGGCGCGCGTTGCGTCGGGGCGCTTGTAGTAGCCCTGCATCATGCAGCTCGGCGCCTCGATCAGGATCTCGCCGTCCTCGGCAAGCGTGATCGTGTCGTCGGGGCAGATCTCCATGGCATAGGGGTCGCCCTCCACGGAGATGGCGACGCCGGAGCTCGTCTCGGTCAGTCCGTAGCCGAAGCTGATGCGGATGCCCATCGCGCCGGCCGCCTGAAGCAGCGCCGGCGGGCAGTCTCCCGCGCCGACGAGCACAAGCTTGAGCTCCGGATTGATACACCGCTGCTTGACAAGGAAGCCCAGCAGCAGCGGCACGACGGAAACGGCCGTCGGCCGGTAGAAATCGCAGTCATCGAGATAATGCCGCGGCCCGCGGCCGAGCGCGACGCAGGCGCCGCAGCTAAGGCCCCAGAGAAGACCGCAGACGAAGCCGAACACGTGCCCGAGCGGCAGCATGCACAGCAGCGTGTCCTCCGGCGAGAGGGGCAGCTTGGCCGAGCCGTTGTAGGCGCTCTGGCACAGGCTGTGGTCCGTCAGCACGACGGCCTTGGCCCGCTCGGTCGTGCCGGAGGTGAAGAACAGGATCTTTCCTTTTCCGTCCTTCACGCCGGCCATCAGGGCAAGGGAAAGCTCGTCGCACAGCTCCTCGTCGCCCCAGAGCAGGTCGACGTCGGTATAGCGCATCAAACTTTTGAGCACGTCCGAGGGCAGCGAGGCGTCAAGCAGGACGATCTGCAGCCCGGCAAGAGACGCGGCGAAGATCTCGATCACGTTGTCAAGACTGCCGTCGCAGAGAAGGCCGATGCAGCTTTTGCCTCCCGCGCGCAGCTCTTCGGCGCGTTTGCGGACGGTCTCGTCGAGCGCGCGGAAGGAGAGCGTCGTCTTTTCATAGCGCAGCGCGGGGGCGTCGGGGGTCGTCAGCGCGAAATGGGAGAGCAGATGGTCAAAGCTGTCAAATCGCACGGGGCACCTCCATGTTTTCTTTTTTCTCAATATACCACATCCCTTGCGGCAAGGAAAGCCTCTTATCAAAGAATCTGGCTTCTTTTTCCTTTTCCATTGTGAAAACTGATAAAGATTTCGACAGTTTTTTCAAAATTATATAGTGCTTTTCCCGGGGAGCTGTTGTATAATGGCTGTATCTGAAAATCTTCAGACTTTACCCAAATTTGAATACGGAGGAAGTACATGGACAAGAATATTCGCATCGCCATCATCGGCGGCGGCCCTGCGGGTCTTTCCGCCGGCATGTATCTCGAGAAAAAGGGATACGAAAACTATGTGATCTTCGAGCGCAATGACCGCGTCGGCGGCAAGTGCTGGAGCCCCCACTACAACGGCAGACGCTATGAGATGGGCGCCATCATGGGCGTTCCCTCCTACTATGCTGTTCATGACGTGGAAGAGTTCTGCGGCATCACCCACGACGGCCCCCAGCTCAACCGTAACTACAAGAACGCCAAGGGCGACGTGATCGAGCCGTTTGCCCGCACGCTCGGCAACATCATCAAGAATCCCTGGATGCTCAAGATGAAGGGCCAGCTGAAGAAGTTCGGCGAGCTGCTGGAGACCAAGTACAAGGGCTATGACGTCAACGGCCACCGCGGCGTTGCCGAGGGTCGTTACGACGGCTATGCCGTTACTCCGGGCCGTGAGAAGGTCGAGGGCGTGAACCCCAACCTCAAGGATCTGGCTCTCCCGTTCAAGAAGTTCTGCGAAATGAACGGCGTTCCTCTGGTTCAGAAGATCTGGATCGGACCGTTCACCTCCTTCGGCTACGGCTACTTTGACGAGATCCCCGCTGCCTATGTTCTGAAGTATCTTGACTATCAGACCTGCATGAACTTCGTCAAGGTCAACCTCTGGACCTGGAAGGAAGGCACCCAGTATATCTGGGAGCAGCTCAACGAGCATATCAAGAACCCCGCCCGTCTGAACAGCAACATCGAGAAGGTCGAGCGCCACGACGGCAAGGTCTTCATCACCGTCAACGGCGAGGTCGAGGAGTTCGACAAGGTCATCGTCACCGCTCCTCTCTACATCCCCAACAAGCGCGCCGACGGTCAGAAGGGCATGGTCGAGTACTTCGACGCCCGCGACGACGAGAAGGAGCTCTTCTCCAAGATCGACTACGAGCGCTACGACGTCCAGGCCTTCCTCACCAAGCCCGAGAATCACCCGGAGATCTCCTACTATGTCTTTGACAACATGGAGCCCGAGAAGCTCGGTCACCTGATGGTCTATTACCGCCGCTGGAGAGATCAGATCGACCAGGTCATCACCACCTATGCGCTGCGCAAGCACAAGAACTCGAAGGAGATCCCCTACGAGGAGTGCCGCCAGATGGTTCAGGACGACCTCAAGATCATGCACAACCCGGCCGAAGAGGTCATCAACGAGTGGAGCGTTTACTACTTCCCGCATGTCTTCACCGAAGACTACGCCGCCGGCTGGTATGACAAGGTCGAGGCGATGCAGGGCAAGTATGACACCTACTATGCCGGCGAAGTCATGAGCTTCGGCGACATGGATGAGACTGCCGAGTACTCCCGCGAGCTGGTTGACAGATTCTTCTAAATCGATGATTTGGGGCCGGCCTGCGCCGGCCCCGCTTTTTTGAAAGGAAAGAGGCATGAAATTTTACAAAGACCATTACGACGTCATCATCATCGGCGGCGCACTGGCCGGCATGTCCGCCTGTCTGCAGCTGCAGGCCTGGGGCATCAAGGACATCCTGATCCTTGAAAAGCACAACATGCCCGGCGGTCTCGCCACCGACTTTGTGCGCAACGGCTTTGAGATCGAGGCCACGCTGCACGAAATGATGTCCATCGGCCAGCCCGGCAAGCGCCTGAAGGTCGGCCAGTTCTTCGACGACATGGGCGTGGACATCGATTGGCTCCCCGTTCCCGAGTGCTACCGCGTCGCACTGCCGAACTCCGGCATCGACAAGGTGCTGCACCCCGACTATGACGACAGCTACACCACCGTCGCCAAGGAGATCGACGAGGTCTGCCCCGGCACCTATGACAAGGTGCACGAGCTGATGCTGCTCTGCCGCCGCGTGTACGACAGCATGAACTACCTCTCCGTCCACCCGATGAGCAAGGTGCAGATGCTCTTAAAGCACCCCGACTTTGTCAAGACCGTCGGCTATACCGCGACCGAGGTCATCAACACCTTTGATCTGCCCAAGAAGGCCGTGGAGATGCTGACGCCCTACTGGATCTATGTCGGCAACCGCATGGACGACCTGCCCTTTACGATCTACGCCTTCCTGATGGCCGACTACTTCACCGGCTCCTACGTCTGCCGCGGCTTCAGCCATGAGATGAGCATGAAGCTGCAGGCAAAGTGCGAGGAGAACGGCGCGCAGTACGAGTTCAACCAGGAGGTCGAAAAGATCCTCGTGAAGGACGGCAAGGTCTACGGCGTGCGCACCGCGCGCGGCGACGAGATCCACTGCGACTATGTCATCTCCGGCGCTTACCCCAACCGCGTCTACACCCAGATGATCGAGCCGCTCAGCGAGGTCCCCGAGGGCGCGATCCGCATGATCAACAACCGCAAGCTCTCCGTCGTTCCCGTCTCCGTCATCATGCTCATCGAGGGCACGCCCGAGGAGAACGGCATCACCGATTACTCCACCTTCTCCGGCACGACGATGGACACCAACAAGATCTGGGAGAACTATGCGAACATCACCGAGCCGTATAACTACATCACCACGATCTGCCTCAACTACGCCAACCCCACGCTGCCCGAGGGCATCACCCAGCTCTCGATCACGGCGCTCGTCCCCTCCAAGCCCTTTGAGGACGTCAAGGAGGAGGACTACTTCGATCTCAAGCGGCGTCTTGCCAACGAGATGATCGAAGAGTGCCTGAAGATCACCAAGGTCGACTTCCGCGACAGGATCATCGAGTTTGAAGTCACCACCCCGATGACCGTATCGCACTATGTCGGCGCGTGGAAGGGCAACATCTACGGCTACCTCCACTCGATGGAGGACCATGCCGTCGCCCGTCTGCAGATGAAGGAGAAGGATCACTTCATCGAGGGGCTCGAGTTTGCCGGCGCTCACGGCATGAGCGGCGACGGCATGGGCCCGCAGATCACCAACGGCCGTGCCGCGGCCAAGGGCGTCAAGGAAGACATGGAAAAGAAAGGGAGGCTGTGAGAAATGAGTATTAAGGTCAAAGGCTTTTTGAAGGACGTCGGCGGAGCCTCCCGCGTCACCAAGCTCAGAGAAGCCAACTTTGCCGCGGGTTCTCCGATCCCCGATCCGAAGGATCCGATCCGCGAAATGGCGGACAAGCTCCATCCGGAGCACATGACCTTTAAAGTCGTCGATATCCGCGAGGCCTCCCCCACCTCCCGCATCTTCCGCTTTGAGAGCGCGGACGGCCACATCCCCGTGTTCCAGAGCGGCCAGTACGTCAACTTCCGTCTGAAGATCGGCGAGAGCGTGCTCTCCCGCCCCTACACGATCTCCTCCGCTCCCTTTGAGGCGCGCGGCGAGCACCCCTTCTTCGAGATCACGGTGCGCCGCAACGTGCCCTATCTCGTGCCGGACTATCTCTTTGAGAATGTCAAGGTCGGCGACGAGCTGCAGGGTGCTCTTCCCTTCGGCTTCTTCTACTATGAGCCGATGCGCGACTCGAAGGAGCTTGTGGCGCTGGCCGGCGGCAGCGGCATCACGCCGTTCCACTCGATGGCCAAGGAGATCGCCTATGGCAAGCTCAAGGGCGTCCGGCTCACGATCCTCTACGGCTCGGTCAAGGCGAACGACATCGTGCTCAAGGACGAGCTCAAAAAGATCGAGGCCGATTGCCCCGACGTCAAGGTCGTGCATGTCCTCTCCGACGAGCCCGACTGGGACGGCGTGAAGGGCTTCATTACCCGCGAGATCATCGAGAAGTACTCGACGCCCGACTGCACCTATATGTTCTGCGGTCCGCTGCCGATGTTCCGCTTTGTCAAGAAGGCGCTCGATGAGATGGGCGTTCCCGTCCGCCGCTTTAGGCACGACGTGGTGAACAATCCCGCGGACGTCTCGACCCTGCCGGGCTACCCGAAGGGCACCGAGGAAAAGACCTTTAAGATCACGGTCGTGCGCGGCATCCACGAGGACGTCATCGACGCCAAGGCCAGCGAGCCGGTCGCCGTCGCGCTCGAGCGCGCGGGCATCGCGATCGACACCCACTGCCGCAACGGCGAGTGCGGCTTCTGCCGCAGCCACCTGCTGTCCGGCGACATCTTCGTCTCCCCGATCGGTGACGGCAGACGCCGCATGGACAAGGAGATGGGCTGGTTCCACGCCTGCTCTTCCTGGCCGCTCACCGATCTCAAAATCAAAATTCCCATTATGTAATAACGCGAAAAAATGCCGATCCCGCATTGAAGTGAACCCCAAAAGTTAGA
>DJYJ01000026.1:14145-29657 GCA_002450075.1 Clostridiales bacterium UBA6981 | reverse complement strand
GCCACTCAGTCATCAATTCGTCACCCCGAAGGGATCGTGTAAAGATGCTTCGTTCGACTTGCATGTGTTAAGCAAGCCGCCAGCGTTCATCCTGAGCCAGGATCAAACTCTCAATAAATGGTATCTTAAAACCTTTCGGCTCTAAAATCTTATTGAAGCTTTCTCAGCTCTCAAAAGAAATTGTCTTTGAGTCTTGCGACTCTTAAAGAATCCTTTTCTGGTGCTTATTTTTTGCATAAGCTGTTCTTACATTGTTCAATTTTCAAGGTACATCCCCGCTCCCTCTTTCAAGGGGGCAGCTTGTTTAATATAGCACAGCGGAAAGCGTTTGTCAAGAAAAATCTTTTTCTTTTTTCAAACTTTTTTCAGGCCGTCGGCCGCTTTCATGTCCGCCTCTCACAGGCGCTCGGCTAATATAACACCGAAAAAACCTTTTGTCAAGCGGTTTTTTTACTTTTTTTCCATATTTTTTCAAGCCTCTAAATATTGCGGTAAAATTGGGAAATACTACACCACATGTATGATCATCTGATGAAAAAGGACGCTCCCTTTCCCGGGAATCGGACGGAATATGACGCCCCCCTCTGCGCCGCCGCGCTTCGGCGCATCTTTCGACGCTGCGCCGATTTTGAGGAACGCACGCTCCGCGTCGGCTCCGAGGGGCAGCTTTCGCTCTGCGTGTTCTGGCTTGACGGGCTGATCTCGTCCGAGGAGGCCGCGGAGAGCGTGCTGCGTCCGCTGACCGATCCGCGCCGCTGCGGCGCGGCGGACGAGGAGGGCTGCTTTGCCGCGCTTTTGGACGGCGGGGTGTTCTGCCCCTCGGTCTGCGCGCGCGACAGCCTTGAGGAACTCTGCGACGACATCACGCACGGCCGCTGCGCGGTCGTCTTCGATTCGCTTGGTCGGGCGCTGAGCTTTGACGTGCGCAGCTCGGCCGCGCGTGCGGTGGGCGAGCCGACGCTGGAAAAATCCCTTAAAGGCAGCAAGGACAGCTTTGTCGAGACGCTTCGCGCCAACACGGCGCTTGTGCGACGCCATGCCGCCACGCCGCGGCTGAAGATCGCCGAGAGCAGTCTCGGCCGTCAGTCCCGCACGCGGGTCGCCGTGCTCTTCATCGAAGGGGCGGCAGACGGCGCAGTCGTGCAGGAGCTGGCCAGGCGGCTGGGGCGGATCGACGTCGAGGCGCTCGTCTCCCTCGGCACGCTGGAGGAACAGCTTTCCGACAAGCCGCGCTCGCCCTTTCCGCAGCTGCTCCACACCGAAAAGCCTGACCGCCTTGCCTCCTATCTCGCAAACGGGCGCGTCGGCATTCTGGTCGACGGGATCCCGATCGCGCTGGTACTGCCCGTTAGCTTTGCCGATTTCATGAAGGTCACGGGAGAGGGCGCCATGAACGCGCTCGTCGCGTCGGTGCTGACGGCGCTGCGCTATCTGGCGCTTGTGCTGGGGATGTTCCTGCCGGCGCTGTACGCGGCCGTGGCGTCGTTTCATCAGGAGATGCTGCCGACGAAGCTGCTGTTGTCGATCATCGAGGCCAAGCGCGACGTGCCGTTTTCGACCTCGGCGGAGATCGTGGGGCTGCTCATCGCCTTTGCGCTGCTGCAGGAGGCCGGACTGCGTCTGCCGAATCCGGTGGGCGACACGGTTTCGATCATCGGCGCGCTGATCGTGGGGCAGGCGGCGGTGGAGGCGCGGCTCGTCAGCCCGATCGCGATCATCGTCGTGGCCGTGTCGGGCATCGCCTGCTACACGATGCCCTCCCAGGACATGGGCTCAGCCGTGCGGCTGTGCCGCGCGGTGTTTCTGCTCGGCGCCATCGCGGCGGGGCTTTACGGCGTGGCGCTGCTCTGCTGTCTGCTCGCCTCCCATCTCGCCTCGATTGAGAGCTTCGGCGTAAGCTATACCGCGCCGCCCGGCGGCGGTGGCGGACACGCGCTGGGGCGCATCCTGTTTCCTGCGGCGCATGAGAGCGAAAGGAAACGCGGTCGCACAGCCTTTTTTTCAAAGGAGAGAGAGCCATGAAGAGGCTTTGCTGTTTCCTTATTATAATAATTGTCCTCCCGGTGCTCGCCGGCTGCACGCTCTTTCCGTCGAAGCTGCAGGGGGTCGAGCGGCTGCTGGTCGTGCAGGCCATGGGCGTCGACGCTTCGGACGGCAGGGTGCGGCTTTCCATGGTCTCGTCCGCCGACAGCAGCCGTGGCGAGGGTCCGGTCCGTCTTGCGGGCAGCGGCGCGACGATCCGGGACGCGGCGGACGACATCGTCTCGCGCACGACGGAGGAGGAGCTGCTGAGCGCGCATATCGGGCAGCTTCTGCTCGGCGAGGAGAGTGCGCGCGCCGGGGTCGACGGCGTGCTGCGCTATGTCTGCCGCTCACGGGAGATCCGGATGGACGTGCCGCTGCTGATCGTGCGCGGCGGCAGCGCCGAGCGCGCGCTGCTTGACACGGGCGACGAGCGGATCGGCGCGGCGGAGATCCTGGAGGCTCTGCGTGCAGCCGCTCCGTCCCGGGACGGCTTTTCCCCGCCCTCGGTCGCGCGGATCGCAGGGCAGCTCGAGGAGGGCGGCTGTGCGCTCGCCTCGGCGGTGGTATGCACCGCCGCCTCCGAACAGGCGGAGGACGGCGCGCCGCTGACGCTCGCCCCCGCGGGCTGCGCCGTGATCCGGGACGGCGTGCTCGCGGGCTTTATCGAGCAGGAGGACGTCGCGGCGCTGGATCTGATCGGCGGGGCGCGCGGCGTACATGATTTTATCGTGACCGACGCCGAGGGGCAGCGTGTCACGCTGCAGACCGCGCCGGGACGCGCGGTCGTAACGCCGCTGCGCGGCGAGACGGGAGAGCTCCGCGGCGCGGAGATCTCTCTCTCGCTCAGCGCCTCGGTGGCGGAGATCGACGGCCGCGGCGCGCTGTCCGACGGGGAATACGCGGACGCGCTCGCCGCGCTGCTCGAGCGCGAGATCCTGCGGCGCGCCGGGAAGCTGGTGCAGCTGGAAAAGACGCTCGACGCCGATTTTCTCGGTCTCGAAGAGCGGATCGCGCTGTGCTCGTCTTCCCGCGAACGCGCGCTGGACCGTGAGCGCGGCGTGGACTATGCCTCGCTGCCGCTGCGGCTTTCGGTGAGCGTGTCGATCAGCCATTCAAACGACGTGAGGGACGGATGATGCAACGAGAGGATGAGATCTGCGGCCGACAGCTTGCCGCAACGGGCTTTGTGCTGATGCTATCGCCGGCTCTGCGGCTGTTTCCGGCCGCGGCGGCCGTTTGGGCGGGGAAGGGGATCTGGCTCTCTGCCCTGCTGGCCTTTCCGCCCGCCGCACTCTATCTGTGGCTGTTCCGGCGTCTTGCCGAAGGGCGGCGCGAGGGAGAGGGGCTCGGCGAGCTTGTCGTGCGCGCCGCGCCGGGGCGTGCGGGGCGGATGGCGCTGCTTACGCTGGCGCTTTGGCTTTGCGTGTATGCCGGATTCGTGCTGCGCTCCGGGACGGACCGCTTTCTCGTCACGGTCTATCCGAACACGCCGCCCGCCTTTTTTATCCTGACGATGCTCCTTGCCGCGCTGTTCGCCTCGCTTTTGCCGCTGCGCGCGGCCGCGCGGACGGCGGGGCTCTTTCTCGTGCCGATCGTGCCGATCCTTGTGCTTGTGCTTTTTGCCGCGCTCCCCGCCGTGAGACGGGAAAACCTGCTGCCGCTCTCGCCCGCCGACCTGCCGGGCATCCTGGGCGCCGTGGCCGCGGCGCTCGATGTGCTGCTGTGGGCCGTGTGCGCCGCGGCGATCCTGCTGCCGGGCGTGAGATGCGGCGGCGCGCCGTATCGCCGGCTGCTCCCCGCCCTCGCCGCGGCCTGCGGCGTGCTGGCGCTGCTGGGGGCGGATACCGTCGGCTGCTTCGGCGCGGCGCTGACGCAGGAGCTCTCCTGGCCGTTTTTCTCGCTGGTGCGCAATTTGGTCTTTTTCCGCAGCATCGAGCGCATCGAGGCGCTTGTCGTGGCGCTGTGGGTCTTTCCGGATTTTCTGATCGCCGCGCTGTTTCTGCGCGCGGCACGGCGCGCGCTTGCGCTCTCGCTCGGGCGGCGATGGGCGCTGTTTGCGGATGGGCGCGGTGCGTCTTTCCTGTGCGCGGGGGCGGCCGCGGCCTTTGCGCTGCTCGCGGCGCCGGACGGGAAGGCGCTTACGCTGCTCTCCGGGACGGTCATTCCCGGCGTCAGTCTCTTTTTCGCGCTGGTGTTTTTCCCCGCTCTGCTGGGTCTCGGGCGGCTGCGTGGGAGGATATAAAAATTCCGGTCTCTCAAAAGAGAAACCGGGATTTTTTGACGGTTTGCTTTATCCGAGATAGTCCGCCAGCTTCAGCGCGGCGACGTCGTCGTTAAGCGTCAGGACGCTCGCGTCGATGCGGCTGCGGATCAGCTCGTTGAAGCGGTTGTTGGCGTACAGTCTGCGCGCCGAGAGCGGCGTGCCGTCGTCGGAAAGGGTTACGGTCGCGTCCGCGTTCAGCGGCAGGCGCATGATGACGTGATAGCCGTGGGCGGAGAGCACCGGCTCGGACACCTCGTAGTCGGCAAGAGCCTTGACGGCGTTCTCGAATTCCTCGACCATCATGCCGGGGACGAAGACGTAGCCGTCGGGATAGTCGACCCGGCCGGGATCCTCGCAGTACTGCTCCTTGAGTTCGGCAAAGCGTTTGGCGCGCGCCTCGGGGTCCTCGATCGCGCGCAGCTCGGCCGAGACAGCCTCGGCCTGCTCCAGCTTTTCGGCGACCGTCGCCTCGTCGAGCGCAGCATAGCTGTCGTCGACGGTGCGGAAGAGGATGTGCGCGGCGCTTAAATACTCGTTCTCCTCGAGGTAGGCAAGCGCGTCCTCCTCCGTGACAGTCTCGGCGTCCGCGCCGTAGATCGTCCGAAAGATACCCTCAAAGAGGTAACTGGCGCGGTTCATGCGGTCGTACATCTCGCGGCTGAGATCGTTTTCGGCGAGGTAGGCGTTGAAGTCCTCCTCGCTCGCACCCTCGCCGCAGGACGCGTCGATATCAGAGCGGAGCTGCTCGGCCAGCGCGGCCTCATCCTCCGCCGTCAGGGTGACGTTGTACTCTCCGGCGATCGCCTCGAGCGTGGCGAGCTGGCAGACGCAGTCCTGCGCCATCTCCAGCGTGTACTCGGCAAAGGTCTGCTCGCTGTCGGCGCTGAGCTTGTCGTCCCAGTCGAGACTCTGGCCGTACATGGCCATCGTGTAGAGATAGTTCTGCGCCTGGCTGCCCATCTCGGCGATCCAGTAATAATACTCATCCCAGCTGACCTCGCGGCCGTCGATGTCGCCGACGATCTCGTCCGGCGCGTGCAGCGCACGGATCGCGGCCAGGTCGAGCGTACGGATCGGCGTCTCCTCAGCCGCAGCGTCCCCGGCGCTCTCTTCCGCGGCGGGAGCTGTGACCGCATCGGCGCCCTCCTCGGCGGGCGCGGGCTCCTCGGTCTCGGCTGCGGGCGCCGGGGACGGCTCCGCGCTGTTTTTGGCGGCGAAATAGCCGAGGCCGCAGCCCAGCGCCAGGCAGGCGATGAGCAGGATGATGACAAACTTTTTCATGGCAGTTTCTGTCCTTTCGCAAAAAGCGTTGCATTCCCCCGCATGATAATCCTTTTCCGCGCCCCAGGCAAGGGGAAAGGGGAAATGTTTTTTAATTCTTCATCTTTTCCCCGCCGTTCCAGTCGCGGGCGAAGGCGCGCGCCTCGTCGATCACGCGCCGCTTGTCGCGGATCTTGAGACTCAACGCGGGCTTCGAGCCGGCCTCGACGCGCAGTCTGCCGCGGTATTCCGCGCGCGCATAGAGCTCCGAGACCTTTTCCATGTCAAAATCGCTGACGGTAAAGCGCAGATAGCCCTGCTTCTGGGAGATGTCGGTGATGCCGGCCTTGCCCGCCTCGCCGCGCAGCAGCGAGATGTGGATGAGGGAGTTGACGCTCGCGGGGGGATCGCCAAAGCGGTCGATCAGCTCGTCGGTGAGATCGTCGGCCTCGGCCTCGGTGCGGATGAGCGCGATGCGGCGGTAGAGATCCATGCGCTGCTCGGACGAGGGGACATAGCGGTCTGGGATTGAGGCGGCGACGGCGAGATCGGCCGAACACTCGGCCTTTTTCTCCACCGGGATGCCGCGCGCCTCGAGCACGGCCTCGGAGAGCAGCTTCATATACATATCATAGCCCACGTCCACCATGTGGCCGGACTGCTCGGCGCCGAGCAGGTTGCCCACGCCGCGGATCTCCAGGTCGCGCATCGCGATCTTGATGCCGGAGCCGAAGGCCGCGAAATCGCGGATCGCGTTGAGGCGCTTTTCGGCGATCTCGGTGAGCACCTTGTCGCGCCGGAAGGTCAGATAGGCCGAGGCGCGCCGGGTCGAGCGGCCGACACGGCCGCGGATCTGGTGCAGCTGGGCAAGACCCAGCTTATCGGCGTCCTCGATGATGAGGGTGTTGACGTTGGGGATGTCGATACCGGTTTCGATGATCGTCGTGCAGACGAGCACCTGCGTCTCGCCGGAGGCGACGTTTTCCATCACGGCGGCGAGCATGGCCTTGTCCATGCGGCCGTGGGCGACGGCGATCGTCACGTCCTCGCCCAGCACGTCGCGCAGCCTGCGCGTCGTGCGCTCGATGTCCTCGATGCGGTTGTGCAGGTAATACACCTGGCCGCCGCGCTGCAGCTCGCGCCGGATCGCGTCGGCGATCACGCCCCAGTCGTGCTCCATCACAAAGGTCTGGACGGGCAGACGGTCCTCCGGCGGCTCCTCGATGTTGGACATGTCGCGGATGCCGGACATGGCCATGTTCAGCGTGCGGGGGATCGGCGTGGCCGAGAGCGTCAGCACGTCGACGCCGCGGGACAGCTCCTTGATGTGCTCCTTGTGCGCCACGCCGAAGCGCTGCTCCTCGTCGACGACGAGCAGGCCGAGATCTTTGAACTGCACGTCCTTCGACAGCAGCCGGTGCGTGCCGATGACGAGGTCGCACTTACCGCTGCGCAGCTCCTCGAGCACCTTGGCGCTCTGCGCGCCGGTGCGGAAGCGGCTGAGCACCTCGATCGTGACGGGAAAGCCGAAGAAGCGCTGCAGCGCCGTCTGGTAATGCTGCTGCGCCAGAACGGTCGTCGGGACGAGGATCGCGGCCTGTTTGCCGTCGAGCACGCACTTCATCACCGCGCGCAGGGCGACCTCGGTCTTGCCCACGCCCACGTCGCCGCAGAGCAGGCGGTCCATCGGCACGGCGGATTCCATGTCGCGCTTGATCTCCTCGGTGCAGCGGAGCTGATCCTCGGTCTCGGTATAGCCGAAGTTTTCCTCAAACTCCTTCTGCCACTCGCTGTCCGGCGAAAAGGCATAGCCCGGCAGACGCTGCCGCTCGGCATACAGGCGGATGAGCTGGTCGGCCATGTCCTTGGCGGCGCTCTTGGCGCGCGAGCGGGTCTTCGCCCACTCCGCGCCGCCCATCTTCGACAGGCGCACCTCGCGGTCCTCGCCGCCGCCGGTATATTTCGTGACGAGATCCAGCTGGGAGGCCGGGACGTACAGGCTGTCCGTGCCGGCGTACTGGATCTTGATATAGTCCTTGTCAAAGCCGTCGACCTGCATCTTCACGATACCGGCAAAGCGGCCGATGCCGTGGTTTTCGTGCACGACATAGTCGCCCACGGAGAGGTCGGCATAGCTCTCGATCCTCGCCCGTCCGGCGGGGAGACCCTTCTTCGCGCGCTTCTTTCCCGGCGCGCGCAGCAGCTGGGCGTCCGTCAGCACGGCGAGGCGGATCGCGGGGTATTCCATGCCCGCGGAGATCGCGCCGATCGCAATAAAGCACGCGCCTTCGTCCGGCATGCGCGTCAGGCTTTCAAAGAACGGGGCGGCGATGCCGCGGGAGGAGAAAAACTCCTGCAGCACCTTGGCCCGCCGCTCGTCGCCCGCGAGGACGACGACGCGATAGTTCTGCTTTACATACGCCGTCACGTCGTCGGCCGCGGCCTGGGCGTTGCCGGCATAGGTCGTCAGCTGCTTGGCAGCGATGGAGGTCAGCGTGCGCGGCGCAAGCGGGCTGCGCCCCACGGCAAAGGCGTCGGCCATATAGACGGGGAAGTCGGAAAGCCGGCGCAACAGCTCGTCAAAGCCCAGTGAAAAGCTGTCGGGCGAGACGGCGGCCTCGCCGCGGCGGACGAGCTCGGCGATGTCGTCGCGCAGGCCCTTGGCCCAGTCGCGCGCCTTTTCGGCGCAGCGGTTCGGCTGGTCGAGAAAGACGAGCGCGTCGGGGGCGAGATAATCCGCGCCGCAGGCCATGGGATAAATCAGCTCCATGTACTTGTCGGCGCTTTGCAGCACGATCCCGGCGCCGAGCTTCTCCGCGTCGGAGCGGATCGTGACGGCGGCCTTCTGCGCGCTCTCGCTCGTGCGGCGGCGCTCATAGCGTGCCGCCCAGCTCTCGAGCTCTGAGCGCAGCGCCTCGACGCCGCCCTCGCACAGGGCGGGCACGGTCTCGGCCGCGGGGAGGATCGTGCAGCGCTCGACGCGGTCGGTGCGGCGCTGGTCCGAGACGGAAAAATGGCCCATCGAATCGACGGTGTCGCCCCAGAACTCGACGCGCACCGGCTCGCTTTCAAAGGGGGAGAAGAAGTCCAGGATCCCGCCGCGCACGGCGAACTGACCCGGGCCCTCGACCTGGTCGGTGCGGCTGTATCCACAGCGGACCAGCGCGTCGATGACGTCCTCCATGGCGGTCTCGCCGCCGTCGCTGATCGTAAAGGACGCGCGGCGCAGCGCCTCCGCCGGGAGCGTGCGCTGCATCAGGCCGCTGACAGAGGCCGTGACGATCGGTGCGCCGCTCTCCATCGCCCACAGGGCGGCGAGGCGCTTTTGCTCCATCTGGCGGGAGACGGCCTCGGACTCATAAAACGTGAATTCGCGCAGCCCCAGCGTGACGGGCGTCTCTCCGCACATGGCGGCGAGGTCACGCGCCATATTCTCCGCCGCTGTGTCGTCGGGGCAGATCACGACGAGCGGGCGCCCCAGCCGGCCGCGCAGCGCGGCGGCCAGATTGGCGCGGTGGACCGCTCCAAGCCCGGAAATGAGCGCGGGAAGTCCTCCGCTCTCCGCAAGGGAGGGGAGGGCGGCGGCTTCCCGGTTTTCAAATATCTGGTCAAACAAGATGTTCATCGAGAGGGATTATAGCATGCCGGGCGGGAGAAATCAATCGCAAACGCCGCCCGATGGGCGGCGTTTGCGATCACTCTTCTTTTTTCCTTACCGGCCTTAAATCGATCATCCGGCTCATGGCCATGGGCGTGAGGACGCGGTTGTAAAAGTCCGCGAGCACGCGGTGATAGACCGGCGTGATGTCCTCCTTGCCTGCGATGGGCTTGACAAAGACGTGCGCCGTCGTGCCGGAGATGCGGTAGTCGCTCTCGATCTCGTTGTAGCCGAAGCGCGAGAAAAACTTAAAGAGCTTTTTCAGATGATCCGGCTCGGGATCGTCAAACTCGGTCAGCTCGGCGATGATGCCCTGACGGTCGGCATAGCGTTTGTTGAGAAGCCGCATCGTCTGGATGCCGAGCCCCTTGCCGCGGTACCACGGAAAGACCGCCATGTACTTGAGCTGCACATAGCCGTACAGGCTCTTGATCCCGCACAGCGCATAGGCGACCTCCAGATTGCTCTCGTCGTCATAGACGATCAGCAGCTCCTGCTCGCCGCGTGAGATCGCGCGGTGGATCGCGAGCTTGCCCAGCAGCTCCTCGCTGTCAAAGTCGATCTCCATCAGGCCGTAATACCGCTCGAGATCGCGGTGGCCGCCCTTTCGGATTGTCAGCATGCTTGCTCTTCCTCCCTGTTTTGTCCGGCAAAGCTCTGCGCGCGGACCAGCCCCGCGTAGACGCCGTTTTGTTTCATCAGCTCCGTGTGCGAGCCCATCTCGACGATCCTCTCGCCCTCGATGACTGCGATCTTGTCCGCATGGCGGATCGTGGACAGGCGGTGGGCGATGATGATGCTCGTGCGCCCCTCGCTGAGGGCGTCGAGCGAGGACTGGATGCGCTGCTCGGTCACGGTGTCGAGCGCACTGGTCGCCTCGTCGAGAATGAGGATCTTCGGATTCTTCAGAAAAATGCGCGCGATCGAGATGCGCTGCTTCTGCCCGCCGGAGAGCATCACGCCCCGCTCGCCGATATAGGTGTCATAGCCGTTCGGCATGGCCATGATCTCGTCGTGGATCTCGGCGCGCACCGCCGCGGCGACGATCTCCTCGTCGGTCGCGTCGCCCCGGCCGTAGCGGATGTTTTCCCGCACGGTGCCGGCGAACATGAACACGTCCTGCTGCAGCATGCCGATCGAGCGGCGCAGGCTGGCCTGGGTGAGGTCGCGCACGTCGTGCCCGTCGACGAACACGCCGCCGCCCGTCACGTCGTACAGACGCGGCAGCAGCTGGCAGAGCGTGGTCTTTCCGCCGCCGGAGGGGCCGACGACGGCGAGGCACTGCCCCGGCTCGACCGTGAGATCGATATGGCTCAAAACCGGGATGCCGTTTGCGTAGGCAAAGCTGACGTCACGGTATTCGATCCGTCCCTCGACGCGCTCAAGCGTTTCGGCGCCGGGGCGGTCTTTGATCTCCGGCTCGGTGCGCATGATCTCGAGAAAGCGCTCAAAGCCCGCCGCGCCCTGCATATACTGCTCGGAAAACTGGGCGAGCTTGCGCACGGGCGTGACAAAGGTCGAAACATACAGCGAGAAGGTGATCAGATTGACGAAGTCCATCTTCCCCTGCATGATCAAAAGCCCGCCGACCGTGATGACGACGACCTGCATGATGCCGGTCGTAAACTCCATGCCGCTCATGAAAAGCCCCATGGACCTGTAATACTCCACCTTTGCGCCGCGGAAGAGGGCGTTGGCCTCCTCGAACTTGTCGTGCTCGACGTGCTCGTTGGCAAAGGCCTTGGCCGTGCGGATGCCGGAGATGCTGCTTTCGATGGCGGAATAGATGTCCGCGGTCTTGCGCTTGACCTCGACGTTGGCGCGCTTCATGCGCAGCCGCTGCGAGAGCGTGAACCACAGACAGATCGGCAAAAGCACCGCAAGCGGGAGCGCCAGCTGCCACTGCAGCGTAAAGAGCACGATGAGCGCGCCGAGGATCGTCAGCGTGCAGATCACGATATTCTCCGGCCCGTGGTGGCTTAGCTCCGTCACCTCAAAGAGGTCGGAGGTGATGCGGCTCATCAGCACGCCGGTGCGGTTCTTGTCATAAAAGCTGCAGGAGAGATCCTGCATATGGGTGAAGATGTCGCGGCGCATGTCCGATTCGGTCAGCACGCCCATGCGGTGGCCGACGACCGTGATGATGTAATACAGCACGCTCTTGAGAAAATAGGCCGCGATCATGATGCCCATGACGGCGAAGAAGGTCGTAAACAGCTTCTGCGGCAGCAGCGTGTTCATCGCCGTGCGCGAGACATAGGGGAAGACAAGGTCGATCACCGCCACGGCCAGCGCGCAGACCATGTCGATGGCGAAAAGGCCCTTGTGCGCGAACACATAGGCCATAAAGATCTTCAGCGGCTTGTCGTGGTAGTTGATGTTCAAGCTTGCTCCCTCACAATGCGCTCCCGCGCCGCGACGGCCAGCGCGTCGCAGCGGTTGTTATAAGCGTTTTCGGCGTGACCCTTGACCCAGTGATAGTGCAGCTCGTGCTTTTCCGTGAGCGCGAGCAGCCGCTCCCACAGATCGGGGTTGAGCGCCGGCTTTTTGTCCGGCTTTTTCCAGCCGTTTTTCTTCCATTTGACCGCCCAGCCCTTGTCGAGCGCGTCGATGACGTATTTCGAATCGGAATACAGCTCGACCACGCAGGGCTCACGGAGCGCCTCGAGCGCCGTGATGACACCGAGCAGCTCCATGCGGTTGTTGGTGGTCATGCTCTCCGCGCCGGAGAGCTCCTTTTCGTGACCGGCATAGCGCAAAATCGCGCCCCAGCCCCCCGGGCCGGGATTGCCGCTGCACGCACCGTCGGTGTAGATTTCTACTGTTTTCATACATTTCTCCGAGTGTCTAGTTTCTAGTGTCTAGTTTCTAGCGGCGCTCTACTAGACACTAGACACTAGAATCTAGAAACTATCAACGGCGGCGGCGCTCAAGCAGAACGCGGTATTCGCTGCGGTCGATGATGCCGGCCGCGAGGAAGCCGTCAAGCTGCTTTTTCCAGTGCTCCTGCGCGTTCTCGGCGCCTACCTGATAGCCGGTGATGCGGTCGTGGGAGTGCGCCTGCGCCGTGCCGCCCCGGAAGGAGCGGATGCCGTCAAAGCGCTTTTGCGCGCGCACCTTACTCAGGCGCGTGAGCGTAACGGCCACCAGCACAACCGCCAGCACCGCCACGATGCCGACGACGATCTGCATGTCGTCCAGCGAGAGTTCTCCGCCCCGGAAAAGGCGGGAGAGCCGGTAGGCGAGATCGTCAAAGTCGACGGTGTTGATCAGCCACACCACGAGGAAGAAAACGGCGACCCAAAGGCCGGAGCCCTTTTTCTTCGGCTTCTGCTGCTTGTTTTTGTTGTCCATGCTCAGCTCTCCTTTCTTTTAAGAGGGGAAAGTGCTTATTCTTCGCTTTCAGCCTCGGGTTCGTCGGTCTCGGCTTCCTCGGTCTCCGGCTCGGTCTTCTCAATGTCGATGACGCGGCTGCCCTCGTTCAGGCGCATGACGCGCACGCCCTGCGTGGCGCGCCCCAGGCGCGAGATGCGCTCGACCGGGGTGCGGATGATCGTGCCGTCGTTCGTGATGACGAGCAGGTCGTCTGCCTCGCCCACCATCTTGATCGCGGCTACGCCGCCGGTCTTGTCCGTGACGGTATAGTTCTTCACGCCTACGCCGCCGCGGCTGTGGACGCTGTATTCGCCGATGTCCGTGCGCTTGCCGTAGCCCTTTTCGGTGATGGAGAGGACGTCTCTGCCCTCGCCGGTGGCGCCGGCGCCGACGACCCAGTCCCCGCCGCGCAGACGGATGCCGCGCACGCCGATGGCCGTACGGCCGGTGGCGCGCACGTCGGTCTCGTTGAAGCAGACGGCCATGCCGCCGTGGGTGGCGATGAAGATCTGCTCGTCGCCCGCGGTCTGCAGGACGGAGATCAGCTCGTCGCCCTCCTCGAGCGTCAGCGCGCGGATGCCGCTCGCGCGGATGTTTTTCAGCGCGGACTGCTCCATGCGCTTGACCGTGCCGTTGCGCGTGACGAAGATGAGGTAGCTGCCCATGTCGATGCCGCGGCCGCAGATCATCGCGCTGATCTTTTCATCGGGCTCGATCTGCAGGATGTTGACGATGTTCGTGCCGCGGGCGTTGCGTCCGGCCTCCGGGATCTGGTAGCCCTTCTTGATATAGACCCGTCCGCGGTCGGTGAAGAGCAGGATGTTGTCGTGGGTCGAGGCGGTAAAGACCGTCTCGGTATAGTCCTCGTCCTTGGTGGCCATGGCTCTGACGCCGCGGCCGCCGCGGCCCTGGGCGCGGTATTCGCCGACGGGCAGACGCTTGATATAGCCGCCGTGGGTCAGCGTGTAGACGCACTGCTTCTCCTCGATGAGATCCTCGATATCGATCTCGTCCTCGACGTCCTGGATCTCGGTGCGGCGCTCGTCGCCGTATTTGTCGCGGATCGCGATCAGCTCCTCCTTGAGCACCTGGCGGATCATCTCCGGCGAGGCGAGCAGCTCTTTATAATACGCGATCTTCTCCTCGAGCTCCTTGTACTCCTGCTCGAGCTTTTCGCGGTTGAGCCCCTGCAGCTGGATCAGGCGCATATCGCAGATGGCCTGCGCCTGCACCTCGGAGAGGGAGAAGCGCTCCATCAGGTTCTGCTTGGCGTTGTCATAGCTCGAACGGATGATGCGGATGACCTCGTCGATATTGTCCTGGGCGATCAGCAGGCCCTCGAGCAGGTGGGCGCGCTCCTCCGCCTTTCTGAGATCGTAGCGCGTGCGGCGGACGATGATGTCCTCCTGGAAAGCAAGATACTCGTCGAGGATATGGCGCAGGGAGAGGATCTTGGGCTGGGTCTGGTTGTTGACCAGCGCCAGCATGTTGATCGAAAAGCTCGACTGCATGGCCGTCTGGGCAAAGAGACGGTTGAGCACGACCTGGGGGTTGGCGTCGCGCTTTAATTCGATGACGATGCGCATACCGTTGCGGTCGGTCTCGTCGCGCAGGTCGGAAATGCCCTCGAGGCGCTTTTCGTGCACCTGGTCGGCGATGTTCTTGATGAGCTGGCGCTTGTTGACCTGATAGGGCAGCTCCGTGACGATGATGCGGGTGCGGCTGTCGCGGCCGTACTCCTCAAATTCGGTGCGGGCGCGCATGATGACGCGGCCGCGGCCGGTGGCGTAGGCCTGGCGGATGCCGCTGCGGCCCATGATGATGCCCCTCGTCGGGAAGTCCGGCCCCTTGATGTATTTCATCAGGTCGGCCAGCTCGCAGTCTGGGTCGTCGAGGACGCAGACGCAGGCGTCGATGACCTCGGCGAGGTTATGGGGCGGGATGTTCGTCGCCATGCCGACGGCGATGCCGCTCGAGCCGTTGACCAGCAGGTTCGGGAAGCGGGAGGGCAGCACGCGCGGCTCTTTTCTCGTCTCGTCAAAGTTGGGATCCCAGTCGACCGTCTCCTTGTCGATGTCGCGGAGCATCTCGTTGGAGATTTTGGAAAGTCTCGCCTCCGTGTAACGGTAGGCGGCAGGGGGGTCGCCGTCGACCGAGCCGAAGTTGCCGTGGCCGTCGACGAGCATATAGCGCATGGAAAAGTCCTGCGCCAGTCTCACCATTGCGTCGTAAACCGAGGCGTCGCCGTGGGGATGGTAGTGGCCCAGCACGTCGCCGACGCAGGTGGCGGATTTCTTAAAGGGCTTGTCCGAGGTGAGATTGCCCTCGTACATGGTATACAGGATGCGGCGGTGGACGGGCTTCAGGCCGTCGCGCACGTCAGGCAGGGCGCGCCCGACGATGACGGACATGGCATAGTCGATATAGCTCGTCTGCATTTCGCCGACCAGCTCGGACTCGGTGATCGCCTGATTCGGGAAGGCGATATCCTCCGGCTTGTAATCGCGTTTATGTGCCATTTTAACCCCCACCTCCTTAAATATCCAGATTCACGACGTATTTCGCGTTCTGCTCGATCCACTCGCGGCGCGGCTCGACCTCCTCGCCCATCAGGACGGTGAAGACCTGGTCCGCGGCGATGGCGTCGCCGATCGTGATACGCCGCAGCGTGCGCTGCTCGGGGTCCATCGTGGTCTCCCACAGCTCGTGCGGGTCCATTTCGCCGAGGCCCTTGAAGCGGGAAATGTCGATTTTGACGTTGGGGTTGTCGCCGCGCAGCTCGGCGCTGATGCGGTCGCGCTGCTCGTCGGAATAGGCCACGCGCTGCGTCTTGCCGCGCGAGAGCTTATAAAGCGGCGGCACGGCGGAGTAGACATAGCCCTTTTCGATCAGCGGGCGCATATAGCGGAAGAAGAAGGTCAGCAGCAGCGT
>DJYJ01000026.1:13830-14058 GCA_002450075.1 Clostridiales bacterium UBA6981 | reverse complement strand
ATCGGCCATGATGATGATCTTGTGATAGCGCAGCTTGTCGATGTTGAACTCATCCCCGATGCCGGCGCCGAGCGCGACGATCAGCGGGTAGAGCTTGTCGTTGCCGTAGATCTTGTCGGCGCGCGCCTTTTCGACGTTGAGCATCTTGCCCCACATCGCGAGGATCGCCTGGAAGCGGCTGTCGCGGCCCTGGATGGCAGAGCCCGCGGCGCTGTCGCCCTCGACGAT
>DJYJ01000026.1:328-13689 GCA_002450075.1 Clostridiales bacterium UBA6981 | reverse complement strand
AGCCCCGTCTTGCGGCGCACGGATTCCTTGGCCTTGCGCGCGGCCTCGCGGGCGCGGTTGGCCATCATGGCCTTCTCCAAAATGGCCTTCGCCGTGGCCGGGTGCTCCTCAAAATAGGTGGCGAGCTGGTCGTTTACGATGCTGTCGACCAGCGTGCGGATATAGGCGTTGCCCAGCTTCTGCTTGGTCTGGCCCTCGAACTGGGCCTCGGGCAGCTTGACGGAAATGATGGCGGAAATGCCCTCGCGCACGTCCTCGCCGGAGACCTTGTCGTCGCCCTTGATGACGTTGGTCTTGGCGCCGTAGGCGTTGATCACGCGGGTGAGCGCGGTCTTGAAGCCGGTCTCGTGCATGCCGCCCTCGGGGGTGTGGATGTCGTTGGCGAAGGAGACGATATTTTCGTTGTAGCCGTCGTTATACTGCAGCGCGATCTCGGCGATGGCGTCTCCCTTGGTGCCGGAGAGATAGATCACATCCTCGTGCAGCGGCGCCTTGTGCTTGTTGAGGAAGGAGACGAACTCGCGGATGCCGCCCTCATAGCACAGTGTGTCTGCCTGCTCCTTGCCCTCGCGCTTGTCCTCGATGGTGATGGTCAGGCCGCCGTTTAAGAAGGCCTGCTCGCGCATGCGGGTGTGCAGCGTCTCATAGTCATAGACCGTGTCGTCGAAGAGCTCCGCGTCCGGCTTGAAGGTGACGAAGGTGCCGTGCAGCTCGGTGTCGCCGACGATCTTCATCTCCTGGGTGATCGCGCCGCGGGAGAACTTCATCTCGTAGATCTTGCCGTCGCGGTGGACCTGGACGACCAGCCACTCGCTCAGCGCGTTGACGACCGAAGCGCCGACGCCGTGCAGGCCGCCGGATACCTTGTAGCCTCCGCCGCCGAATTTGCCGCCGGCGTGCAGCACCGTATAGACGACCTCGAGAGCGGGTCTGCCCGTCTGGGCCTGGATGTCCACAGGGATGCCGCGGCCGTTGTCGGTGACGGTGATCGTGTCGCCGGGATTGATTGTGACCGAGATGTGCGTGCAGAAGCCGGCCAGCGCCTCGTCGATGGCGTTGTCCACGATCTCATAGACAAGGTGGTGGAGACCCGAGGACGAGGTCGAGCCGATGTACATGCCGGGGCGCTTGCGCACGGCCTCGAGACCCTCGAGCACCTGGATCTGCGAGGCGTCGTAGCCCTGTTCGAATTTTTCCGTTTTTTCCGTATTGTCTGCCATATTTTCCTCCATCGGAGTATCTAATTTCAGGGTTTTCGTTTTTCCGTTCCCGCTTTTTCTTCTAAAAACTAGAAACTAAAAACTAGAATCTAAGCGTTCCGCAGAACGCTTCAAGAGCGTCGCGCAGGACATCTGACTTAAATACACGGTGTGTTTTCCGTCCTCTGCGCAGACGAGAAAGCTTTTGGGGATATCCTCCGCGGCGTTTATCACCTCGCCCGCCTTTTCCGCGGCGGCGAGAAAGCGGCGCGTCAGATGCGACTGGGAGGTGATGTCGAGGTCAAAAATGCCGACGACGGTCTCCTCCGGGACGACCGTGCCCTTTCCGAGATGCAGATACATCTTACCGGATCCTCCCCTTTTCGACGAAGAGCACCTTTCCGCCCGTACGGCGGGAGATGTCCTCGTCCTCGCAGCAGGTGATCAGCGTCTGCCCGCCGCCGATACGATTGAGCACAAAGGCCTGCCGCGCGTCGTCCAGCTCGCTGAGTACGTCGTCCAGGAGAAGAATGGGATATTCGCCCGTCTCGTCGAGGAAGATCTCCCGCTCGGCCAGCTTGAGGGAGAGGGCCGCCGTTCTCGTCTGCCCCTGGGAGGCAAAGCTGCGCGCGCTGCGGTCGTTGATGAAGATATCCAGATCGTCCTTGTGCGCGCCGGTGAGGCACTGCTCGCTGTCGAGCTCGGCCTGACGGTGCTTCTCCTGGTGCTCGCAGATCTCGTAATAGATCTCCCTGGCGGGGGCAAAGGGATCCGTCACCGTGCTGACGGTTTGATAGCGGATCTTCAGCTCCTCTCCCTCACCGGAAAATTCCTTATGGATCGGGGCGGCCGCCTCGTCAAGGCGCGCGGTGAAGGCCGCGCGATAGCGGATCAGCTGGGCCGAGATACGGCAGAGCGCGTCGGAGAATTCGTCCAGCGTGTCGAGCAGCGAGGGCTTTTCATGCCAGTCCTTCAAAATGCGGGTCTTGTGCTCATAGAGCCGGTTGAACTCGCCCAGGAGCTCTGCGTATTTCGGGCGGATCTGGCTGATGGCGTTGTCAAGCAGCCGCCGCCGTACCGCCGCGCCCTCCTTGATCAGATTCAGATCGTCGGGGCAGAAGAGCACGGTGTTGACCGTGCCGGCAAGCTCGCCCGCTGTCTTGCGCACGCCGTTGACGAGGATCTTTTTCGCCTGGCCGGGCCTGATCGTGATCTGGATCGTCTGGGCCCGGTCGTGGGCATAGACGTCCGCGATCAGCTCGGCCGAGGAGAAGTCGAAGCCGACGATCTCGCGGTCAAAGCGGGTGCGGAAGCTCCTGCCGGCGGAGAGCATGTACACCGCCTCTAAAAGGTTGGTCTTTCCCTGGGCGTTGGAGCCGGTGATGACATTGGTGCCGCCGGAAAACTCGACGCTCTCCCATTCATAGTTTCGCCAGCCGCTCAGGGCGATCTTGTCAACTCTCATCCGCTTCGATCCGGACGGTTTTGCCGCCAAAGCTCACAGTGTCGCCGCCGCGCAGCTTTTTGCCGCGCATCGTGCACACCTCGCCGTTAACGGAGACGAGCCCCGCGCCCACGACCTCCTTGGCCTCGCCGCCGGAGGCGACCAGCGCGGCGAACTTCAAAAGCGCGTCGAGCTTGATGTATTCGGTTTTGATCGTTACCGTTTCCATGTTTTTCTCAGTCGCCTGCGCGCAGACGCACGGGCAGGATCATATAGGTGAACTTGTCGCTGCCGTCAGCGGCGCGGACGATGCAGGGAGACGAGGCCGAGTTGAGGCACAGATCCAGCCGGTCCGCCCCCGCGGCCTTGAGCGCGTCCATCAGATAGCGGTCGTTAAAGCCGATCTCCAGTCCGTCGCCGCTGCCCTCGCAGGAGCAGACGTCCTCGGCCTTGCCGATGGGCGTCATGCACAGACAGTCGATCCCGCTCTCGCCGAAGGTGAGACGCACGGGGCTGGAATTTTTCTCGCTGATGATCAGCGCGACGCGGTCGATCGAGCTCATGAACTCGCCCTTGTCGACCTTGACGGTGAAGCGGAACGCGTCCGGAATGGACTTTTTGTAATTAAGGAACTCGCCCTCGAGCCGTCTCGACACGACGACGGTCTCGCCGATCGTAAAGAGGATGTGCTTGGTGCCGACGGCGATGGAGACCTCGCCTTCCTCGTCGGAGCAGATGCGCTCGATATCGCCCAGCGCGCTTCCTGGCACGACAAAGCTGCAGTCCTCCATGTGTCCCTTTTCGATCTTTTCGCTGCGCTTGGCCAGACGGTAGCCGTCGACCGAGACGAGCGTGAGCACGTCGCTGCTGATCTCAAAGAGCGTGCCGGTGTAGATCGGGCGCGCGTCGGAGGTCGCAACGGCGAAAATGGTCTGGTTGATCATGCTGCGCAGGATGCTCTGGGGAACGGTGATGTTGTTCACGCCGTCCACGACCGGCATTTCGGGGAAGTCCGCCGGGGAGATGCCGATAAAGTTGAATTCGCTGCGGCCGCACTTGACCGTGACGTTGAGATTGGCGTCGGTCGAGACCGTGACGATGCCGTCCGGCAGACGGCGCAGCATCTCGCCGAGAAAGCGCGCGCCGACGACGACCGAGCCCTTTTCGGCGACGTCCGCCTCAATGCGGGTGTAGATACCCTTGCGCAGGTCATAGCCCGTGACGGTCAGCCCCAGGTCGGCCTCCAGCAGAAGCCCCTCCAGCGCGGGGATCGTGCTCTTGGAGGCGGTGGCGCGCGAAGCGACGGCACAGGCCGCCTGGATCAGATATTTTTCACATGAGAATTTCATTTGTTTTTTCCTCCGTCCGCTTCTCTTAAAGAGAGAAAAAAAAATTTTTTAGTAAACATGTTAGTAGAGAAAAAAAATGTGGAAAAGGGCGTCAAGCCCTTGAAAAAAGAGAAAAGAAGATGTGGAAGAAAATGTGGGGAGAAACGGCTGTTTTCAACAGCAAAAAAAGAAAAAAACCTTTCCACATTTGCCTTTAAACCTTTCCACAGAAAAATGTGGAAAGCGTTTTACTGGGAATTGATGTTGGAGGTGATGTCCCGGATCGTCGAGGCCATGCGCGGATCGGATTTGATCAGATCCTCGATCTTGCGGATGGAGGAGAGCACCGTGGCGTGGTTGCGGTCCTCAAATTCGGCGCCGATGTCCTTGAGTGAGAGATTGGTCAGCGTGCGCATCAGATACATCGCGATCTGACGGGCGAGCGCCGTGTTTTTCGAGCGGTTCTGCCCGCGCAGGTCCTCGCTCTTGAGCCCAAAATAGCGGGCTGTTTCGTTGATGATCGTGTCCGGCTGGGGCACATATTCGCCCGTCCTCGTCACGTCGGCGATCGCACGTTTGACGGCGTCAATGTCGATGACGCTGTTCAAGATCTCCTTATAGGCCGTGAGACGCTTGATGACGCCCTCCAGCTGACGGATGTTCGTCGTGATGTTCTCGGCGATATAATCCACCGCCTCGTCCGACAGCACGAGACCCAGCTGCGTGGCCTTGTTGCGGATGATGGCCATGCGCGTCTCAATGTCGGGCGGCTGGATGTCGGCCATCAGACCGCCCTCAAAGCGGGTGCGCAGCCGGTCGTCGAGCAGCGCCATCTCCATCGGCGGCCGGTCGGAGGTGATGACGATCTGATGCCCGGCCTCGTAGATGTTGTTGAAGGTGTGGAAAAATTCGTTCTGCGTGGCCGTTTTGCCGGCGATGAACTGGATATCGTCGACGAGGAAGAGGTCCACGTTGCGGTATTTCTTGCGGAATTCCTCTGCCGTGCCTTCCTTCAGGGACTTGACCATCTGATTGGTGAAGTCGTCGCCCTTGATGTATTCGATCTTCTTCTCCGGGCTGTGCTCGTGGATATACTGGCCGATCGAGAGCAGCAAATGCGTCTTGCCGAGACCGGAGTTGCCGTAGATGAAGAGCGGATTATAGGTCTCGCCCGGCCGCTCGGCCACGGCGACGGCCGCGGCGTGGGCAAATTTGTTGGAGTTGCCGACGATGAAGCGGTCGAAGGTATAGCCGGCCATCTCCGGCAGATCGCTCGCGGCGACCTTTTCGGAGGCGTACTGCTCCATCTCCTCGGGCAGGAGGAGCATAAAGTCAAATTCGCCGGAGAAGATATCCGAAAGGACGTTGCGGATCGTCTCGCCGAAGCGGCTGCTGATGATATTGCGCTTGAATTCCGACGAGGTCTGCAGCACGAGCGTGCTGTTGTTGATCTCGACGGGCTCACAGTCGGAAAACCAGGTCGTGATCGCCGTCGGCGTCAGCTGGCGCGCAAGGACTTTCAGGACCTCGTTCCAGATATCGTTCAGAGAATTCATTTCCAATACCCCTTGTGGAAAAATGGACAGAATCTAACCACATTATTATAACAGATTTTAGCCTGTTTGGCAAGAAGATATAATAATATAATAAAGAAGAAGGCCTTGTGTTTTTCCACAAAAAAACGGAAGAGAAACGATGTTCTCTTCCGTTTGGCGTATGTTGCCGTGTTTTTTACTTCCTTGCCTTGAGCTCCTCGAGGATGGCGCCGAGCAGCTCTTCGGTCGTGGGCTTCTTCTCCTCCTCGGCCGCGGCTTCCTCTTCTTCCTTCTTCCTGGCCTTCTCGGCGATCTCGTGGGCCTTGTTGATGGCCTTGATCACACAAAAGAGCACAAGCGCGATGACGAGGAAGTTGAGGATCGCGCCGACAAAGGTGCCCAGACCCAGGACAAGCGCTTCCTTGACGATCTCGCCGGCCGCGTCGGTCTCGGCCGCGCGGAGCGTGATGTTCAGCGCGTCGGTGTTCGGCGAGCCGAAGAGAAAGGCCAGCAGCGGGGTGATGACGTTGTCCACGAGAGATTTCGTGATCGCGCCGAACGCGCCGCCGATGATGACGCCGATGGCCATGTCCATGACGTTGCCGCGGGAGATGAAGGCTTTGAATTCTTCGATGAACTTTTTCATGATACGCACTCCTTTATTTCAAAAATTTTAACTAATCATTCATTTTTCCGGCACGAGCACGCTCTTGCCGCCCATATAGGGGCGCAGCACCTCGGCAATGGTCACGCTGCCGTCGGCCTGCAGGTGGTTTTCGAGGTAGGCGATCAGCATGCGCGGCGGCGCCACGACGGTGTTGTTGAGCGTGTGGGGCAGGTACATCTTGCCGTCCGCGCCCTTGACGCGCATCTTCAGACGGCGCGCCTGGGCGTCGCCGAGATTGGAGCAGGAGCAGACCTCAAAATACTTCTGCTGGCGGGGCGACCAGGCCTCGATGTCGCAGGACTTGACCTTCAGATCCGCGAGGTCGCCGGAGCAGCACTCGAGCTGGCGCACGGGGATGTCCATGCTGCGGAAGAGCTCGACGGAGAAGCGCCACATCTTTTCATACCAGTCCATCGAATCCTCCGGACGGCAGACGACGATCATCTCCTGTTTTTCAAACTGGTGGATGCGGTAGACGCCGCGCTCCTCAATGCCATGGGCGCCCTTCTCCTTGCGGAAGCAGGGGGAATAGCTCGTCAGCGTCTGGGGCAGGCTCTCCTCTGGGATGATCTGGTCGATGAATTTGCCGATCATCGAATGCTCGGAGGTGCCGATCAGATACAGATCCTCGCCCTCGATCTTATACATCATCGCGTCCATGTCGGTCTGGCTCATGACGCCCTCGACGACGTTGCCGTGGATCATGAACGGCGGGATGCAGTAGATAAAGCCCTTGTCGATCATAAAATCGCGCGCATAGGCCAGCACGGCCGAGTGCAGCCGCGCGATGTCGCCCATCAGATAATAAAAGCCGTTGCCGGAGACGCGGCCGGCGGCGTCCATGTCGACGCCGCGGAAGCTCTCCATGATCTCCGTGTGATAGGGGATCGGAAAATCGGGCACGACGGGCTCGCCGAAGCGCTGAACCTCCACGTTGGCGCTGTCGTCCGGGCCGATCGGCACGGAGGGGTCGATGATGTTGGGAATGTTCAGCATCAGCGTGCGGATGCGCGCGGCGCAGTCCTCCTCCAGCTTTTCCAGCTCCTCAAGCCGCTCGGCGTTGGCCTTGACCTGGGCCTTGATCTTCTCGGCCTCGGCGAGCTTGGACGGGTCCTTTTTCGCCTGACCCATCAGCATGCCGATCTGCTTGGAAAGGCTGTTGCGGCTGGCGCGCAGCTCGCTGGCCTCGGTGATGGCGGCGCGGTTCTTCGCGTCGAGCTCCAGCACCTCGTCCACCATGGGCAGCTTGTGATCCTGAAACTTTTTCTTGATATTTTCCTTGACGATCTCCGGATTTTCCCGGACAAACTTGATATCCAGCATGTTTTGTTCCGTCCTTATTTCTTCCCGGCCTTTTCCCGGCCGAATTTTTCCAGTTCTGCGATCAGTGCCTCGCGGTCGTCGGCGCCGTAAAAGCTCAGCTCGATCCGACCCGCGCTGCGACCCTCGACAAGCCGTACGCGCCGCCCCAGCAGCGCGGACAGCGTTTCGGACACGTCCGCGGCATAATCCACGCCGTCGGGCCCTTTTGCCGTCTCCGGCGTTTTTTTCTCCTTGAGCTGCCGTGCGGCGAGCTGCTCGGTCCTGCGCACAGAGAGCGATTTTTTCAAAACCTCGTCCGCGGCGGCCTTCTGGGCCTTTTCCTCCGTGATCGGCAGCAGCGCCCGCGCGTGGCCGGCGGAGAGTTTCCCTTCTTCCACCAGCGAAAGCACGGCGGGAGAAAGCGAGAGCAGCCGGAGCGCGTTTGTGATCGCCGGGCGGGAACGGCCGACGCTCTGCGCGGCCTCCTCCTGGGTCATGCCGTATTCGTCGATCAGCGCCTGATAGCCGCGCGCCTCCTCGATGGGATTGAGGTCCTCGCGCTGCAGGTTTTCCACCAGCGCCAGCTCGGCCGTGCGGCGGTCGTCCGCCTCGATGACGCGCACGGGGATCTCCTCGAGCCCCGCGAGCCTTGCGGCGCGCCAGCGGCGCTCACCTGCGATGATCTGGTAAAAGCCGTTGTCGAGCTTGCGCGCCGTAACGGGCTGGATCACGCCGTAGCGCCGCAGCGACTCGGCCAGCTCCTGCAGAGCGGCGTCGTCAAACACGGTGCGCGGCTGCTCGCGCCGCGGCTCCAGACGGGAGACCGGCAGCTGCTTCAATTCGTTTTCGTCGGTATAGGTATCTTCTCCGAACAGGACGCCAAGTCCGGTGCCCAGTCCCTTTTTCTCTTTTGCGGCCATATTTCTCACTCCTCGCAGCGGCGGATAAATTCCCGCGCCAGATCCAGATAGGCGCGGCTGCCCTTGTTGGCCTTGTCATAGACCACGCCCGGGATGCCGTGGCTCGGCGCCTCGGAGAGACGCACGCTGCGCGGGATCACGGTGTCATAGATCTTGTCGCCCAGATATTTACGCAGCTCCGCGGCGACCTGGTTGGTCAGATTCGTGCGCGGGTCATACATCGTCAGCACGATGCCCTCGACGTCGAGACGGCGGTTGAGCCGTTTTTTGCACATGCGGATGCTGGTCATCAGATCGGCGATGCCCTCGAGCGCGTAATATTCGCACTGCATCGGGATCAGCACGCTGTCGGAGGCGACGAGCGCGTTGACCGTCAGCAGCTCCAGCGAGGGCGGACAGTCTATTAAAATATAGTCATAATCGCTGTACAGCGTCTGCAGCGCGTTTTTCATCACGAACTCGCGCTTCTCGCTGCCGATCAGCTCGACCGAGGCGGCGGCAAGCTCTTTTCCCGTGGGGATCACATCGCCGTATTCCGTATGCACGACGCAGTCCGCGGCCGGAACGCCGCCGATGAGCATGTCGTATGTATTCGGGCGCGTGTTCTTGCCCACGCCCATGCCGGAGCTGGCGTTGCCCTGCGGGTCGCCGTCGACCAGCAGCACGCTTTTGCCCAGCAGATGCAGCGCGCAGCAGAGATTGACGCAGCTCGTCGTCTTGCCGACGCCGCCCTTTTGGTTTGCAAATGCTACGATCTTAGCCATAAAAGCCATTCCATCCCGTCGTGTCTCTTTGATGGATGCCATTATATCAGCATCGCGCGTTAAATTCAATGCCGCCGGATGCTTTTTGTATGGTTTCACGTGAAACTATTTTTGCATCGGAAGACCGCCATGTTTCACGTGAAACAATCTTTGTTTTGCTATCACATTATCCGATCAGCGCGTCGATATCTCCGACGGTCAGCGACGGGTGCAGCGCGAGGTTGATGCCGTAGGCGATGATCCGTGCGCAGGCGCGCACGGACGAATCAATGTCGCGCGGCGTGACAAACAGCCCGCCCGCCCCCTCGCCCGCGGGCGAGGCGTCCGTCACGGTCGGCACGCCGATCGCCGTCACCGGCACGCCGAGCAGCGAGCGGTCGATCCGCTGCCGGTCGTTGCAGACGCCGGAGCCGGGGGAGATCCCGCTGTCGCATACCTGAATGCTGCGGCACAGGCGCGCCGCGTCAGCCCCGGCCAGCGCGTCCACCGCGAGCACGAGCGCGGGCTTTACCGTCCCGCACAGCGCGCGGATCTGTTCGGCGGACTCGACCCCGGCCGTGCCGAGCACCCCCGTCCGGAGCAGGCTGACCGGGGCAAACCTGTCCCAGAGCGGGTCGCCGCCGGCCTTCAAATGCCGCGTGACCAGCACCGACGAGGCGCACAGCGGCCCGAGGGCGTCGGGCGTGATGTCCGGATTGCCGAGCGCCGCGACGAGCACGCCGCCCTCCTCCGGCACGCCGCAGCGGCGGATCAGCGCCGCGACGGCCGCGGCCGCAGCGGAAAAGGCGGGGGCGGCGCGCGTCAGCGGAGAGGCGAGCGAGAGCGTGTAATAGTTTCCGACTGGCTTTCCAATTTTTGCCGCCGCGTCCTCGCCGGTGATCGAAACGGCGAAGAGCGGCAGCCCGAAGAGCTCCTCCTGTCTGACCGCGGCGCCGGAAAGCGCGGCCGACCCCGCGTTAATCCGCTCGAAAGCCTCGGCGGCGAGGTCGGTGCGAAAGGCGTTTTGCATGGCTGCTCCTCCTATTAAATCAAGATATGGTATAGCCTTTCCCCTTGCGCCACAATAAATTCACCTGCGGCAAAAAAGTGAGAAAAAGTGAAAAAAAGTCTTGATTTTCCTTGCACTGTTTGTTATAATCCATCAATGCGAGTTGATAGCTTAGCTTTATAGGAGGAGGTGGCAATACATGGCCAACATCAAATCTTCTGCCAAGAGAGACGAAAAGTCCAAGGAGCTCCGTGCCAAGAACCGTGCTGACAAGACCGAGCTCAAGACCATGATGAAAAAGTTTGACGCAGCCGTTGCCGAAGGCGACAAGGACGCAGCCGTCAGTGCCTATAAAGTTGCTGTTAAGTCAGTTGATCACGCAGCCGGCAAGGGTCTGATCCACAAGAACAACGCGGCCCATAAGAAATCTTCCATGTCCGTGAAGCTCAACGGGATGGAGTGATTCGGCAGCCAAACAGCAAATACAAGGACGCATGAAGATGCGTCCTTTTTGCTTTTTATCCCGGCTTTACAGCGCGGCGGGAGCGGGCGTATACTTGAAACAAGCGGGCACGGCCGCGGGAATAACGCGGCGAAACTGCCGCAGAAACGGCAAAAGGAGAGACCCTGGCATGAAAAAGGTCGTCATTCTCATCGGCAACTACGGCTCCGGCAAGACGGAGATCGCGCTGAACATGGCCGTTAAGGCCGCGGCGGAGGGCAAACGCACCCAGGTCATCGACCTTGACCGCATCAACGACTATTTCCGCATGTCCGACCACGTCAGACTGCTCGACGACAAGAAGATCAATCTTGTCTCCCCCACCTTTGCCGGCGCGGGCATCACCCAGACCAATATGCCCGCCGCGGTCGGCTCGGCCTTTGCCCAGGACTGGAATCTGGTCGTCTTCGACGTGGGCGGCGACCCGGCCGGCGCGCTGTCGCTGGCGCGCTATCACATGGACTTTGCCGCACTCGAGCCGGGGCAGCTCGAGGTCTATGATATTATCAACATCCGCCGCCCGATGTCCGAGACGGCGGAGAAGATTTTAAAGCTCAAGGCGGATATGGAGGGCTTTGCCCGCCAGACGGTCACGGGCTTCATTCACAACTCAAACCTCCAGGACTGGGCCAGCGCGCAGGATCTGCGCGACGGCTACGGCGTGATCCGCGAGGCCAGCGAGAGAAGCGGCATCCCGGTCGTCTACACCACCGGCCGGCCGCAGTTTCTGGAAGAATTTCTGCGCGATGAGGGTCTCGACGCGCGCTTTGTCGGCACGCCGCTGCCGCTGGAGACCTATATGAAGCGCAGCTGGGACAACTTTGCCCACGGCAGACTGTAACGGACGCCCATGAGGCGGTCCGCGGCCGCGCTTGCCTTTTTCCGGCCTCGGAGATATAATAACTCTGTTATGCCAATCATCTCTTGAAAGAGGGAAGATCATGAACAAAAAACTGATGCTGATCATCAATCCCGCCGCGGGGCGCGGCGGCTATAAGCTGAATCTGCCCGACGCGCTGCATCTGCTCGACCGGGGCGGCTGCCGCACGACGCTGTTCTTCACCGCCGGGCGCGGTGACGCCACGGAGTTTGCCGCGGCGCACGGCGAGGAATACGACGTCGTGGCCTGTGTCGGCGGCGACGGCACGCTCAGCGAGGTGCTCTCCGGGCTGATGCGGCTCGAGCACCCGCCGAAGGTGGGCTATATCCCGATGGGCACGGCCAACGACGTGGCCACGACGCTTGACCTGCCGAAGAACGACACGGTCGGCGCGGCGCGCCGCATCCTCGAGGGCACGCCCCACCCCTTTGACGTCGGCGGCTTCGGCGACGAGGGCTATTTTGCCTATATCGCGGCCTTCGGCGCCTTTACCGAGGTCAGCTATGCCACACCGCAGAACCAGAAAAAGGCGCTCGGCCACCTGGCCTATGTGCTCCAGGGCATGGCGCAGCTGCCGAAGATCGAGGCCTACAGGGCCCGCGTGGAATACGACGACGGCGTCGTCGAGGGACGCTTTTTGTACGGCAGCATGTCCAACTCCACCTCCGTGGCCGGCATCGTCCGCCTCAAGGAGGAGATGGTCAGTCTCGGCGACGGCATGAGCGAGCTCGTGCTCGTGCGCGAGCCGATCGCGATCGACGGCTTCGGCGCGATCGCGGCAAGCGTCCTGTCCCAGACCTTCGACTGCGACGATCTTGTGATCCTGCACACGAAAAAGGCAAAATTCGTATTTGAAAAGCCCGTGGCCTGGACGCGCGACGGCGAGGACGGCGGCGCGCATACCGAGCTTGAACTGCGGAACTATCACGCGCCGGTGGAATTGATCTTCTGAATCCGCGCGATCTGCAAGAAAAAGATTGCAATCACTGAAATATTTGGATATAATACCATTTCACGGGGCACATGTGCGCCCCGTGAAAAAATTTGCGTATCCCGCAGCGGATACAAAGAAAGGACAAGTGCCAATGAAACGTCAGAAAATTGCGGGCATCTATGCCGAGCCGAGCGCGTTTGACGGCCGCGAGATCACCGTCTGCGGCTGGGTCAGGACCGTGCGCGACATGAAGAACTTCGGCTTTGCCGAGCTCAACGACGGCAGCTGCTTCAAGCCGCTGCAGGTCGTCTTCGAGAGGGGCAGACTGAACAATTACGATGAGATCGCACGCCAGAACGTTGGCGCTGCCCTGATCGTGCGGGGAACGCTCGTCCTCACGCCCGAGGCCAAGCAGCCCTTCGAGCTCAAGGCCGACGAGATCACCGTCGAGGGGGTGTCCACGCCGGACTATCCGCTGCAGAAAAAGCGCCACAGCGTCGAATTTCTGCGCACGATCCAGCATCTGCGCCCGCGTACGAACCTGTTTTCCGCGATCTTCCGCGTGCGCAGCGTCGCGGCGATGGCCGTGCATGAATTTTTCCAGAGCCGCGGCTTCGTCTATGCCCAGACGCCGATCATCACCGGCTCCGACGCCGAGGGCGCGGGCGAGATGTTCCGCGTGACGACGCTGGATCTCAACAACCTGCCTCTGAAAGAAGACGGCACGGTGGACGACAGCAAGGACTTCTTCGGCAAGGCCACGAACCTCACGGTCTCCGGCCAGCTCAACGCCGAAAACTTTGCCCTCGCCTTCGGCGACGTCTACACCTTCGGCCCCACCTTCCGCGCCGAGGTCTCCTATACCCAGCGCCACGCGGCCGAGTTCTGGATGATCGAG
>DJYJ01000026.1:0-277 GCA_002450075.1 Clostridiales bacterium UBA6981 | reverse complement strand
GATGATCGAGCCGGAGATGGCCTTTGCCGATCTCTATGACTATATGGACACGGCCGAGGCGATGGTCAAGCACATCATCAACACGGTGCTCGAACGCTGCCCGCAGGAGATGGAGTTCTTCAACGCCTTCGTCGACAAGGGCCTGCTCGAGCGGCTGCACAACGTCGTGTCGAACGATTTCGGCCGCATCAGCTATACCGAGGCGATCGACATCCTCGAAAAGAGCGGCAAGAAGTTCGACTATCCGGTCAAATGGGGCATCGACCTGCAGACCGAG
>DJYJ01000005.1 GCA_002450075.1 Clostridiales bacterium UBA6981 | reverse complement strand
CTGCGCCTTCTGGTTCATCGGGAAGGTGATGACCTCGCGGATCGACTCCTCGCCCGTGAGCAGCATCACGATGCGGTCGATCCCGGGGGCGCAGCCAGCGTGGGGGGGAGCGCCGTAGCAGAAGGCGTTGTACATGGCGGGGAACTTCTTTTTCACGTCCTCCTCGCCGAGACGCACCATCTCAAAGGCCTTGATCATGATCTCGGGGTCGTGGTTGCGGACGGCGCCGGACGCGGTCTCATAGCCGTTGCAGACCAGGTCGTACTGGTTGGCCATGATGGTGAGCGGGTCGATCTCGCCGCGCTCGGCCTTCTCGAGGACCTCGAGACCGCCGGAAGGCATCGAGAACGGGTTGTGGCAGAACTCCAGCTCGCCGGACTCCTCGCCGATCTCGTACATCGGGAAATCGACGATCCAGCAGAGCTTGTACTGCTCCTTGTCCATATGCGCGGGGCAGAGCGCGCCGAGCTTGGTGCGCAGCACGCCGGCGGTCTTCTGGGCGACGGCGAGCTTGCCGGCCGCGAGACCGACAAAGCAGCCGGGCGTAAGGCCGAGCGCCGCGACAAGCTGCTCCTTGACGGGCTGGACGAACTTCGAAATGCCGCCCACGATCTCGCCGTTTTCGTCGAGACGGAACCAGTAGGTCTTCTGCGCGGTCTGCACCTCCACGTCGGCGCAGAGCTTGTCGATCTGCTTGCGCGTGGCCTCAAAGCCGCTGACCACAACGGCCTTGACGGTATTGCCCTCGAAGGGGGCAAAGCCGACATTCTGCAGCAGAGAAGTGGCGTCCTGGATCTCCAGGTCGATGCGCAGGTCGGGCTTGTCCGTGCCGTATTTCTCCATCGCCTCGAGATAGGGGATGCGCTGGAAGGGGGCGGGCGTCACGCGGTCGCCATAGAGACCGAATTTTTCAAAAACGGGCACGAGCACTTCCTCCAGAACGCCCAGAACGTCGTCCTGCTCGGCAAAGGACATCTCCATGTCGAGCTGATAGAACTCGCCCGGCGTACGGTCGCCGCGCGCGTCCTCATCCCGGAAGCAGGGGGCGATCTGGAAATAGCGGTCAAAGCCGGAGGCCATCAGCAGCTGCTTGAACTGCTGCGGCGCCTGGGGCAGGGCATAGAACTTGCCCGGATGCTTGCGCGCCGGGACAAGATAGTCGCGCGCGCCCTCGGGGGAGGAGGCGGTGAGGATCGGCGTGGTGATCTCCAGAAAGCCGTGCTCGGTCATGAGACGGCGGATCTCGGCGACGACCTGGCAGCGGAGGATGATGTTCTTCTTCACGGCCGGGTTACGCAGATCGAGGAAGCGGTACTTCAGTCTCGCGGCCTCGTCGGCCTCGCGGCTGCGGTTGATCTCAAAGGGCAGCTCGTTGTAGCGGCACTTGCCCAGCACGCGGATCGACGCGGGGACGACCTCGATCTCGCCGGTGGGCAGCTTGGGGTTCTTGCTGGCACGCTCGCGCACCGTGCCGGTGACGGAGATCGTGGATTCCTTGTTGATCGCGCGGATCGTGTTCATCATGTCCTCGCTCTCGACGACGAGCTGGGTCGTGCCGTAGAAGTCACGGATGACGACGAAGGCGAGCGAGGCGGAGACGGCACGGACGTTTTCCATCCAGCCGGCGAGGGTGACGGTCTTGCCGACGTCGGAAAGACGCAGCTCTCCGCAGGTGTGGGTACGGGATTGTTTCATCTTTTTATTCCTCTTTTCCTCTTTAGAAAAGTCTGTATACGCTTTATTCGCGGATCAGCGCGGCGGAAGCGCGCGCGGACATGTCGGCGCGGATCAGCGCGGCGGTCTCGGAAACGGAGAGCTTGCGCTGCTCGCCCGAGCGCATATCCTTGACGGAGAGCACGCCCTCCGCGATCTCGTCCTCGCCGAGGAAGACGACATAGGGCACGCCGATCTTGTCGGCATAGTTCATTTTGGCCTTGAACTTTTTCTTTTCGGTGTACAGCTGCACGCGCAGCCCCTCGCGGCGCAGCGCGGCCGCGGCGGCAATGGCGGCGGAGAGATCCTCCGTCATCGGCAGCACGAGCGCGTCGCACGAGGCACCGACAGACTCCTCGGCGAGGAGACCCTGCTCGCTGAGCACATAGAAAAAGCGCGTCAGCCCGATCGAGATGCCCACGCCGGGCAGCTGCCGGTCGGTGTAATACTCCGCCAGATTGTCATAGCGGCCGCCGGAGCAGACCGAGCCGATCTCCGGGTGGTCGAGCATGATCGTCTCGTACACCGTGCCAGTGTAGTAGTCGAGCCCGCGCGCGATCGTCAGATCCACGGCAAAGTTTTCTTCGCTTACGCCGAAGGCGGCGAGATATTTCACGACCGCGTTGAGCTCCTCAAGCCCCTCGTCAAAGGTCGCGTCCATGCCGCGGTAGCGCTCGAGCGAGGCGAGCACCTCGGCGTTCGTGCCGCGGATGGCCATGAAGTCCATGACGTTCTCGGCCTTGCAGGGCAGCATCTTGACCTCGTCGATCAAAAGCTGGCGCACCTTTTCCGCGCCGATCTTGTCGAGCTTGTCCACCGTGCGCATGATCTCGCCGGCTTTCTCGCTCATGCCGTTCATGGCGTAAAAGCCGTTTAGGAGCTTGCGGTTGTTCACGCGGATCTGAAAGCGCCGGACGCCCAGACGCGTAAAGGTGTCATAGATGATGGCGGGGATCTCCGCCTCGTTCGTGATGTCCAGCTTGCCGTCGCCGATCACGTCGATGTCGGCCTGGTAGAATTCGCGGAAGCGGCCGCGCTGGGCGCGCTCGCCGCGGTAGACCTTGCCGATCTGAAAACGGCGGAAGGGGAAGGAGAGCTCGGCATAATGCGCGGCGACGTATTTTGCCAGCGGCACCGTCAGATCAAAGCGCAGCGCCAGATCGCTCTCGCCCTTGGTAAAGCGGTAGATCTGCTTTTCGGTCTCGCCGCCGCCCTTGGCGAGCAGCACCTCGGCCGATTCAATCACGGGGGTGTCCAGCGGCGTGAAGCCGTAGGACGCATAGGTATCGCGCAGCGTGTCCTTCATGCGCTCAAACTGAAGCTGCTGCCGGGGCAGAAGCTCCATAAAGCCGGAGAGCGTGCGCGGCGTAACTTTTGCCATAAGAGACGTTCCTTTCGGCGTGATAGTGAAAAAAGCAAAACCGCAGGCCATACTCATACGAACTGCGGTTTGAAAGACTATTGAGGGGCGACAGTTCAGCGCCGCTGGGGATTGACGATGTTGCGCCAGTCGAGGTCGCCGCGCCGCAGACCCTGCACCAGGACCTCGGCCGTGGCGGCGTTGGTCGCAAAGGGGATCTGATACTGGTCGCACAGACGCTCGATCTTGTTGATGTCGTCAAAGCCGCCGGGGTTGGCGGGATCGCAGAAGAACAGGACAAGGTCGATCTCGTTGAAGGAGATGCGCGCGCCGATCTGCTGGGAGCCGCCCTGGTCCGCGTGGAGATAGAGCGTGATCGGCAGCCCCGTCGCCTCGCTGACGAGCTTGCCCGTCACGTGCGTGGCGCAGAGCGAATGCTCGGCCAGAATGCCGCAGTATGCGATGCAGAACTGCACCATCAGTTCTTTCTTTCTGTCGTGTGCCATCAATGCAATATTCATTCTTTACTCCATTCATGCATCCGTCATCTAATTCATCTCAACTATTATAAACGCAGACAGCCCAAAGTTCAACAAAAAACTGAGAAAAAATCCCGGTGGGAAGCGTTTTTTTTCAAAGAAAACGGGCCGTCCCCTGCGGGACGGCCCGAAGAGCGGCGGGGATCACTTCAGCAGTGCCATTTCATGCTCCGAGGTGTCGGAATAGCTCTTGATCGTCCAATAGGCGTCGAGCACCTGGCGCGCCATGAAGGCACAGTTGGCACCGGCCTTGCCGCGCTCAACGACAAAGGCCATCGCAATCTGGGGGTCGTCATAGGGCGCATAGCAGATGAAGATAGCGTCGTTGACGATGTTTTTACCCTTCTGGGCGGTCCCGGTCTTGGCCGCGACGCGCTTGGACTGCGGATAGTCGAAGAAATATTTCGCAACCGAGCCGTTGTTGACGGTATCGTTGGCAACGAGCCTCATACCCTCCTGGATCGCAAACCAGTTGAAGTCACCGATGCCGCCGACCTTCAGGTCGTTGACGTTGCTCAAGACCTCCGGCTTGCGGTCATAGATCAGCTCGTCGTAGTCATAGCTGCGCACGTATTTGAGGATCGAGGCGGAGTGGCGCACGCCGCTGTTGGCGACGGTGGCGCAGTACTCGGCAAGCTGGATGGGGGAGAAGATCGAGTCGGACTGGCCGATGCCGGCCTGCAGCGTGTCACCGATTCGCCACTCGGTGCCGGTGTAGTCGGCGTGGTTGGCGCGGTTGGACATGTTGCCGACGGTCTCCGTCAGTTCGATGCCGGTGTGCTCGCCGAGACCGTAGGCGTGGGCGAAGCGGCCGAGGTCGTCGACGCCCAGCTTGTCGGAGACGGTGTAGAAGAAGTAGTTGCAGGAGTGGAGCAGCGCGTCGGTCACGTTCAGCTGGCCGTGCGTATAATGCTCGCCTTCCACCGCCGTCCAGATCCAGCACTCAGGCGCATAGCCGTTGGCGGCGTATTTGGTGAAGACGCCGTCGCACTTGATCTTGTCCTCGGTGTTGATGATGCCCTGGGCCAGCGCCGCCGTGGCGGTGCAGGGCTTGAAGGCCGAGCCGGGGGCGTAGGCGCCCATCAGCGCGCGGTTGAACAGCGGGGCGTTCGGCTCTTCAAGCAGCGTGGAATAGTTTTCGATGATGGTCGAAACGTCATAAGTCGGCCAGCTCGCGATCGCGAGCGGCTCGCCGCTCTTGACATCGACGACGACGCAGGCCGCGCCCGTGATCTCCCAGTAACCGTCCTCAAAGGTCCAGTTGCCGAGCGCCTCCTGTTCGGCTTTTTCGTTCTTGCGTTCGCTCATGAGAATGTCGATGCCGTTGGCCAGGATACGCTCCACCTGCTCCTGCAGCACGATGTCGAGCGTGATGTAGATGTGGTTGCCGGGCTCGGGCTCCTTCTCATACTGGTTGGCCAGCACGGTGCCGGAGGCGGTGCGCGTCACGAGCACCTTGCCGTCGTTGCCGTGGAGATAGTTTTCAAAGGCGTACTCGATGCCGTCCTTGCCGACCATGGCGTCGGTGGAGTACTCGAGCAGCGAGTATTTTTCATATTCCTCCTGCGTCATCAGACCCGTGTAGCCGAGGATGTGCGCGGCATAGTTCGTCTGATAGTCGCGGGTGAACGAGCGCTTGACCTGGATGCCGGCGAGCTTGGTCTCCATGATCGAGGTGATCAGCTTCATGCTCGCATCCTGGACAAAGACGTATTCGGCGGTGTTGATCGCGTAGCGGACGTTGATGGAATAGCGCAGCCCGGCGATCTTGCGCATCTGCTCGGAGGTGTAGTTGCTGTCAATGTCATAGCGCGTGCGCATATAGCTCAAAAGCTCGACCGCGGTCGGGTTGGCCGGCAGGCTCTTTTCCTTGTCCTTGAAATAAGCCTCGAGCATCGTGCGCTGGATCTCGGTCATGTTCGGGTCATAGTCAAACGGCGGCTCCATCGAGATCGGCAGATCGTCGATATAGGTGTCGCCAAACTCGTTGACCATGTCGATCAGCTCCAGCAGAACGGCGTTCGGATCCTCACTGGCAAAGAGCTTGGCGGTGTCGATCGTCAGGTCATAGCATTCCTTGTTGCTGATCAGCACGCGGCCGTAGCGGTCGAGGATGTCGCCGCGAGAGGCGGTGATGGTCTCCTCCTTGGTCTGCATCTGGCTGCCGGCCAGGTAGTACTCCTCGCCCTCGATGATCTGCACCCGGTAGAGGAAGACCAGGTAGACGGCGAGCAGCAGGACGAGCAGCACCGCCATGGCCACGACACGCTCTTTGGAAATCATTTTGTTCATAGGCAAGCCTCACTCATTCGATCCATCTGGCCGGCGGGAAGTAGGTCAGCACGGCCATCGGCAGCGACCACAGCGTCTGCAGGATCGCAGTCCACAAAACGGAAAAGGACAGACTGCTCTCAAGACTGACGAGAAGCGACTGGACCAGCGCCGTGATCAGCAGCGCCGCAAGCGCCGAGAGCATATAGCCCATAAAACGGCGGTTGAGGAAAAACTGGGAAATAAAGCCCACGCCGAAGGCCAGAACGGGGAACAGGATCGTATACAGCACGACCGTGTGCGGCGTGAACATATCGGTAAAGATCCCCATGACAAGCCCGAACACAACGCCGGGGATCGCGCCCTCGAACATGCCGACGGCCGCGACGGCGGCAGGCTGGATGAACGCGCAGACGCCTCCCGGGCGGATCTGCGTGAGCACCATGTCCTGGACGATGAGCACGACGAACAGATACAGCGCGTACCACATCACGCGCCGCGCCCGCCGCAGCGTCAGGAAATCCTTAAACAGATCTTTTCGTAAAAAACGGTTGAACAATTTACTCCACCACTTCAAAGTCCTTGATGACGAATACCTGCACGAGCGAGTCGAACACGACCTCGGGGTCGACCACGCCGTATTCGATCTGGCCGCCGGCCTCGGTCTGCACGGCGCTGATGCGGCCGATGACGAGCCCCTGGGGGAACGCGCCGCCGTTGCCGGAGGTCAGCACCTCGTCGCCGACGTAGATGTGCGCGCCGTCGGCCAGGAAGGTCAGCTTGGCCTGACGGTTTTTCATAAACGAGTACTCGCCCATCACAATGCCGGAGGTGCCTGTGTCACCGACAAAGGCGCCGACGGACATGTCGACGTCGATCAGCGTCGATACCGTCGCCCAGGTTTCGCCCAGCTCGGTCACCTGGCCGACGACCGCGTTATACTCGGTCACGACCGGGTCGCCCAGCTCGATGCCGGAGCTGGCGCCCTTTGAGATGGTAAAGCTGTGCGCCCAGTTAGACGATGACCAGAGCACGACCTTGCACGATTCGAAAACATAATCCGAATGCTTCTCGCGCAGATTCAACAGCTCGCGCAGACGGGCGTTCTCCTCCGAGGCGGCGATGCCGTCGCGCGCGCTCTGCTGGGCATCGGCCAGCTGGCTGCGCAGCGATTCGTTCTCGGCGAGCAGGCTGTCATAGTCATAGAGGTAGCCGTAGATCGTGTCGAACCAGTTGACGGCCGAGCTCACGACCTTCTGCACCGGCGAGATCAGCACGCCGGAGACGTTGTGCACCAGCCCGATCCGGCCGCCGCGCGCCGCCGTCGTCAGCGCGATGATCAGCGCGACGGCGCCGACGATGATGCCGACACGCACGCCGTATTTTTTGATGTAGTCTTTCAAAGAAGTCCAACTCCTTGCTCTTTCAGCATTTGCCCGAGCACGCACAGGGGCAGGCCCATGACGTTGAAAAAGTCGCCGTCGATCTTTTCGACAAAGAGCGCGCCCTTTCCCTGGGCGCCGTATGCGCCGGCCTTGTCCATCGGCTCGCCGGTGGCGATATAGCGCGCGATCTCCCCGTCCGAGAGCGGACGGAAGGTAACGGCGCTGCGGTCGGCACGGCAGAGCTCGCGCCCGCCGCGGATCACGCACACGCCGGTGAAGACCTCGTGCGTGCGGCCCGAGAGCGTACGCAGCATCTGCGCCGCCTCCGCCTCGCTGTGCGGCTTGCCGCAGACGCGGCCGTCGATATAAACGATCGTATCCGCGGCGATAACCACGTCGTCCGCGGCGGCGTCGGCGGCGATCTCACGCGCCTTGTGCGCGGCGAGAGCCTTGACGAGCTCCGCCGGCGGGAGCGCGGGATCGGCCCGCTCCTCGCCCACTGCGGGACGGATCACAAGCTCCTCCGCGCCGAGCATTTCCATCAGCTCTCTCCGGCGCGGAGAGGCCGAGGCCAATATAAAATGCATGGTTCGTATCTCCGGGTAAATCTTATGATCAATCCACGCCGCGGTAGTAAAGCCCGCGCGTGAGGACGTTCGGCCGATAATCGGACAGACCGAGATAGCCCTTGGCGACCTCGGCGCACTCGCGCGCGCTCTCGGTCGTGAAGAGCAGCCGCAGTCCCCACAGGCCGCAGGCGGCAAGCTCGTCGGCTTTATCGGCGAGATACAGCTTGTGCGCGTTGTAGATCACGTTGCGGCAGCCATACTCCTTGGCCACGTGGAAGACGTTGCCCGTCCGGTCGGACATCTGGGCGGGAACGGCGCAGTTGCAGCGGCCCGCGCTCTCGCGGATCACACACTGCTCGGACACCATCAGCGGCAGACGGCCGTAGACGATCAGCTCGGTATCGAGGTATTTCTGCAGATCCTTGACCTGGGCCAGACGCAGCTCAAATGAGGCCGTAGCCGACATGAGGCCGCAGTCGCGCAGCACCTCGAGCGAGCGGGAGTTGAAGGCGTTGAGCCCGAAATCCCCGCGCGGCACGAGACCGGCGCGGCGGACGAGCGCGATCTGCCCGAGGTTGCCCACGAGCGCCTCGCGCAGACCGAGCAGCTCGAGCTTGGTCAGCGCCTCATAAACGGCGCCGAACTCAGTGTCGGAGAGGATGCGCGGCAGCACGGCGACGATCCGGGTGCCGCCTTCGACAAAGGGCTTGACGTGGTCAAAGTTTTCGGCCAGCTCCATCAACGGGGCATAGAGATAATCCGGCCGCAGCTCGCAGAGCTCGTCGGAGAGCTGCTCGAGCGTGCGCACCTGGAAGATCCAGTTGGGCTTTCCGGCGGGAGCGGGCGCGGGGGCGAGCGGAGAGAGCGGAAGAGAGCGGCGTTCGGGCGCCTTGGCGCGCTCCTCGGACAGGCCGGAGATCAGACGGCGGCGAAGCTCGTTGATCTCGGCCGCGGGGAGGAACAGACAGGGGTCGACCTTCGCGCGGTTTTCCACACAGTGGTACGGCGTGCCGCCGGTCTTGAACATCTGGTCGGTGATATAGCCCTCGCTCAGCCCCTGGCGCTTGGCGGCTTCCGGCACGGGGCCGGAGGCGACGGCGCGGTGGCCCTCGTCGTCAAAGGCGATGGCGCGGATGCTCTGTCCCTTTTCGCAGACGGTATAGAAGTGCACGCCCACGCGGCGCAGCTCCCCGTCGGAATAGGCGCGGCGGGCGCTCGTGAACAGGCGCTCGGTCTCCTTCTCGTCGAATTCGCCGCGGACGCCGAACATGTCCTTCTTGTCGCCGTTGTAATAGCCCTGGGTAAAGCCCTCGCGCGAAAACGCGGTCTCGAGCGTGCGGCGCTCGTCGGGCGTGGGGGGACGGCGCTCATGCAGAACCTTGGCATAGATCCCTGTGACGATGGCGGTATACTCCGGCCGCTTCATGCGTCCCTCGATCTTGAGACAGGCGACGCCCGCATCCTCAAGCTCGGCAATTTTATCGATGAGACAGTTGTCCTTGAGCGACAGGGGATAGTCGTCCATCCGCCCGCCGAGCGAATACTGCATCCGGCAGGGCTGGGCGCACATGCCGCGGTTGCCGCTGCGGCGGCCGATCAGCGAGGACATGTAGCACTGGCCGCTGTGGCAGAAGCACAGCGCACCGTGGACGAAGACCTCGGTCTCGATCGAGGCGTGGGAGGTGATGAAGCGGATCTGGTCGATCGAAAGCTCTCGCGCGAGAACGGCACGCTTGAGCCCCATCTCGGCCGCGGCCTCGACCCCGGCGAGATTGTGGATGCTCATCTGGGTGCTCGCGTGAAGCGGCAGATCGGGCACGGCCTGGCGCAGCGCGCGCACAAGACCGAGATCCTGGACGATCAGCCCGTCCGCGCCGAGCGACGAGGCGAGCCGCGCCTGGGCGACGGCCTCCTCCATCTCGCGGTCGCCCACGAGCGTGTTGAGCGCAACATAGACCTTGCAGCCGCGGATGCGGCAATAACGCACGGCCTTTTGAAATTCTTCCTCGGTAAAATTTTTGGCTCCGCGGCGGGCGTTGAAATTGCCCATGCCGAGATAGATCGCATCCGCGCCGTTCTGTACGGCGGCGATGACGGCTTCCGGCGAGCCGGCGGGGGAGAGCAGCTCTGTCATATGCAGATCTCCTTATGCTTTCCTTGACGGATCTGTGACTTCCGACCTCTCCGGTACAGAAGTCCATAACGATACAAAGTAGATTATAACACAAGTCCCCCTCTTGCGACAAGATGATTTTAATGGTATACTGTTTTAACAATGTAAACAATTCTTCAACAATTTCCGGAGATGCGCCCCATGGCCGACAAAAAAGGAGAAAACTGCATATCGCCCGCCGCCGCGGACGCGCTGATCGCCGCGCATGACGGCGACACGGCGCTGCTCGCGCTCTATCTTGCGCGCCATCCCGGCGCCGACGACGAGACGGCGGCCGCCGTGCTCTGCCGTACCCGCGCCGAGATCGCGAACGCACGTGAAAAGCTCGGACGCATCCTGCACGCGGACAGAGCCGCGCGGACGGACAGGCCCTTTTACCCGACGGACGAGCCGGTCGATTATCCGGCGAAAGAGATCGTCGGCACCTTTGAGAAGGATCGCTCATTCCAGCCGATCCTGGGCGAGCTGACGCGCATCCTGGGCAATACGCCGTCGCGCGCCTATCTCAACACGCTCGTGGATATCTACGACCATCTCGGCATGCCGCCGGAGGTGATCATGGTGCTGCTGAACTACTGCAACGACGAGATCCGCCGCCGCTACGGCAGCGAGCGCCGCCCCTCGCCCCGCCAGATCAGCGAGGAGGCCTACACCTGGGCCAACCGCGAGATCCTTTCGCTCGAGCAGGCGGACGCGTACATAGCCGCCGGCGCCAAACGCCGCGAGGACAAAAGCCGCATCGCCGCGCTCATGGGCATTCGCGGCCGCGAGCTGAGCCGGACGGAGAGCAAATACCTCGAAAGCTGGATCGAGATGGGCTTTGACGACGAGGCGATCGCCGCCGCCTTTGACCGGACGCTGACGAACACCGGCGCGCTGAAATGGCCGTATCTCAACGGCATTTTGAAAAACTGGCACGCCAAGGGACTGCACGACGCCGCCGCGATCGAAGCGGCCGAGGGCAGGCGGCGGGAGCAGGGCAGAGGAAACGGCACGCCCGGCGAGGTGGATCCGGATGAACTGGAACGGATCCGCAGAAAGGTTAGTGGGGAAAAGATATGACATATGACGGAAAGCTTCTGGCGCGGGCGCGCACGGCGCTCGACCGGATCCGCACGGATAACGAGACCGAGCATCAGCTCCGTCTGGCTGCCGCCTATGCCGCGCGGCCCGAGATCCGCCGCTGCGACGAGGAGATGCGCGCGCAGATGACCGAGCTGGTGCGCATCACGCTCGCGCGCGAGGCGGACGGCGCGGAGAAGATCGAGAAGCTGAAAGAAGAGAATCTGGCGCTGCAGGCGCGCAGAAGAGAGCTGCTGCGCTCGCTCGGCCATGAGGCCGATTGGCTGGATCCGATCGTCAGCTGCAAAAAATGCGGCGACAGCGGCGTTTACGGCGGCGGAGTCTGCGATTGCCTGAAAAAGCTCTACAACGCCGAGCTGACGCGCGACGTGGGCGTACTGCTGCAAAACGGCGACGAGAGCTTTGAAAAGTTCGATCTGTCCCTCTATGAGGGCGCCGCGCGCGAGACGATGAAGAGCGTCTTTGAGATCGCGAAAAACTATGCCGACCATTTTTCTCCCGCCTCCGGCAATCTGCTCTTCCAGGGCGGCACGGGGCTGGGCAAGACCTTCCTCTCGGCCTGTGTGGCCCGCGTGGTCGCGCAAAAGGGCTTTTCGGTCTGCTATGACAGCGCCTCGGCCGTGATCGCCGCCTTTGAAGCGCAGAAGTTCGACCGCAGCGAGGAGGCCGACGCGCGCGTACGCCGGATGCTGGCCTGCGATCTGATGATCCTTGACGATCTCGGCACCGAGATGCCGACGCCCTTCGCCGACAGCGCGCTCTACACGCTCATCAACACCCGCCTCAACGAGGGAAAGAATACGATCATCAGCACCAATCTCGGCTATGACGAGCTGGAGCGGCGCTATACGGCGCAGATCTTCTCGCGCCTGCGCGGCAGCTTCGAGCGCCTGCCCTTCGTCGGGCGGGACATCCGGCTGATCAAACGGTAACAAAGAAATACCCCCCTTCGAGGCCATACGAGAAAAAGGAGCGGAAGAACGATGCAGCATGAAATCACCAAAGCCATCCCCCTTCTGGACGCAAACGGCAACCTGACCGAGCCGGGCTGGGCGCGCTCGCTCCTGCCCGTGTACCGCCGTGCGGACATCCGCGCGGGCAAGCTGCGCATCAAGGAATGGGACTATTATCTCATCAGCAACGGCCGCTTCGCGCTGGCGCTGACGATCGCGGACAACGGCTATATGGGCATGGACTCCGTCTCGATCATCGAGCTCGAGGAGGGCTGGGAGATCACGACGAGCCCGATGAGCCTGCTGCCGATGGGCAAGCTGCACCTGCCGGAGCATTCCGCCAAGGGCGTCAGCGAGCATGCCGGCAAGGGGCATAAGCTCAAGTTCACCGCCTTCGGCGACGGCCGGCGCGTGCTGACCGCCCATATGGACCGCTTCGGCGACAAGGGCGCGCTCGACGCGCTGATCGAGCTTATCGGCGAGCCGGAGGAGAGCATGGTCATTGCCACGCCTTTTGCAAAGCCGAAGCACTTTTATTACAACCAGAAGATCAACTGCATGCGCGCCAAGGGCTGGTTCACCTACGGCGGCCAGACCTGGCATTTCTCCGAGCGCGACAGCTTTGCCGTGCTCGACTGGGGCCGCGGCGTGTGGACCTATCACAACACCTGGTACTGGGGCTCGGCCTCCTATCAGGTGGACGGCGTGCCCTTCGGCTGGAACATCGGGTACGGCTTCGGCGATACCTCCGCCGCGAGCGAGAACATGCTCTTCTATGATGGAAAAGCCCACAAGCTCAGCCAGGTGCGCTTCCACATCCCCGGCGGGGAAAAGGACTTCCTCTCGCCGTGGCGCTTTAGCTCCGACGACGGGCGCTTTGAAATGGACTTCCGCCCGATCCTCGACCGCGCCTCGTGCACGGACGCGCTGCTCATCAAGTCCGACCAGCACCAGGTCTTCGGCAGCTTTACCGGCAGGGCGGTGCTCGACGACGGACGCGTCATCGAGGTCCGGGACTTCCCCGGCTTTGCCGAAAAGGTGGAAAACAAGTGGTGAAACAAGAAAACAAAAAGAGAGCACCCTGCCGGGTGCTCTCTTTCAGACTGTAGACAAAGTACCC
>DJYJ01000040.1:63280-67217 GCA_002450075.1 Clostridiales bacterium UBA6981 | reverse complement strand
CACTCCTATTCGCTATCTTTTTTTCACTTACTGTCACACATCATTGTAAATCCTACACGAAATTGAGACGGCGCAACAGATTTTTTCTTGACAATCCCCGCGCCGATGATATAATAAGCGCGTAAAACTGAACACCTTATCAAGAGCGGTGGAGGGAACGGCCCTGTGAAACCCGGCAACCTGTGCTTTCAAACGGCAAAAGGTGCCAAATCCGGCGGTGAAACGAAAGATGAGGCTTTGTGTAAGCACTTCATGGCGTCCCGCCTAAAAAGCGGGACGCTTTTTTCTTTGCGGCAAGCGCCGCTCCGCACTATATAAGTTTACAAAAAATATAAGATAAAGGAGCAAAAAATCATGAAAAAGAGATCTCCCATCGTGACGGTCGTGGCCATCGGCATCGGCGCGGCGCTGTTCTTCGTGCTCGGCCGCTTTGTGGCCATCCCCAGCCCCGTCCCCAACACCAACATCGCGCTGCAGTACGGTCTGCTGGCCTTCCTGGCCACGCTCTTCGGCCCGCTCGCCGGCATGCTGATCGCGCTGATCGGCCACGCGCTGATCGACTTCAGCTATGGCTGGGGCATCTGGTGGAGCTGGGTCATCGCCTCCGGCGTGTTCGGTCTGATCTTCGGTCTGATGGCCAAGGGCATCGGCATCAACAAGGGTCTGAACGAGGGCAAGTTCAACGGCGGCGATGTCGTCCGCTTCAACCTCTCCCAGCTGCTGGCGCATCTGATCGCCTGGGGTCTTGTCGCACCGGGTCTTGACGTCGTGATCTACGCCGAGCCGGCCAACAAGGTCTTTGCCCAGTGCCTCGTCGGCGGCATCTCCAACATCGTGACCACCGCGGTCATCGGCACGCTGCTGTGCATCGCGTATGCCGCGACCAAGCCCAAGAAGGGCAGCCTCAAAGAGGAAAAGTAAGTGCTATGAACCATCGGCGGGCAGGCGCGTTATGCGTCTGCCCGCTTTGAGACCCGAGGAACAGAGTAAGCATGAACGATCCGATCATACAATTTGATCATTTCTCCTTTCAGTACGCCGCCCAGGCCGAGCCCACGCTCCGCGACATCACGCTCTCGATCCGCAAGGGTGAGAAGATCCTGATCTGCGGGCCGTCCGGCTGCGGCAAGTCGACGCTGGCCCACTGCATCAACGGTCTGATCCCCTTTTCCTATGACGGGACGTGCAGCGGCAGTCTCAGGATCGACGGGCGCGAGAGCCGCGAGCTTGGGATCTTCGCAATCTCCCGCACGGTCGGCACGGTGCTGCAGGATACAAGCGCCCAGTTCGTCGGGCTGACCGTGGCCGAGGACATCGCCTTCGCGCTGGAGAACGACTGCCTGGGCGAGCCGGAGCTGCACGACCGTGTGGCGAAGACCGCCGCGCTCGTCGGCGTGGAGGGCCGTCTTGACCACGCGCCGGGCGAGCTGTCCGGCGGGCAGAAGCAGCGCGTGTCGCTCGCGGGCATCCTCGTCGACGACGTGGACGTGCTGCTCTTTGACGAGCCGCTGGCGAACCTCGATCCGGCGACGGGCAAGGCCGCCGTCGAGCTGATCGACGAGATCGGGCGGCAAACCGGCGCGGCCGTCATCATCATCGAGCACCGGCTTGAGGACGTGCTGCACCGCCACATCGACCGCGTGGTGCTGATGGGCGAGGGGCGCATCCTCGCCGACGTGTCGCCGGACGAGCTGCTCGCCTCGACGCTGCTTGCCGAAAACGGCATCCGCGAGCCGCTGTACATCACGGCGCTGAAATACGCCGGGGTCGCGATCACGGCGGACATGCGCCCCGACAGCATCGGACACATCGCTCTCTCCGAGCAGGATAAGGCCGCCGTGCGCGACTGGTTTTGCCGCGTGCCGCCCGCGCCGCTGCGACCCGAAACGCCGGTGCAGCTTGAGGCAAAGAATATTCGCTTTTCCTACCGGAACGGTCACGAGGCGCTGCATGATCTCTCGCTCGCGGTGCGCGAGGGCGAGATCTCGGCCATCGTCGGCACGAACGGCGCGGGCAAGACGACCTTCTGCAAGCTGCTCTGCGGCTTTGAGACCCAGCAGGAGGGCACGCTGCTCTTCTCCGGCGCGGATATGGCCGCGCTCTCGATCAAGGAGCGCGCCGAGAGCATCGGCTATGTGATGCAGGATCCCAACCAGATGATCTCCCAGACGATGATCTATGACGAGGTGGCGCTCGGGCTGCGCACGCGCAAGGTCCCCGAGGACGAGATCCGTCCTCGCGTGGAGGAGGCGCTGAAGGTCTGCGGTCTGTGGCCGTTTCGCAACTGGCCGGTATCGGCGCTGAGCTTCGGCCAGAAAAAGCGCGTGACGATCGCCGCGATCCTGGTGCTGCGGCCGAAGGTCATCCTCCTTGACGAGCCGACAGCCGGCCAGGATTACCGCCACTATACCGAGATCATGGAATTCCTCCTCGATCTCAACCGCCGCGGGATCACCGTGCTGATGGTCACGCACGACATGCACCTGATGCTCGAATACGCCCGGCGCGCGATCGTCTTTTCCGACGGCGCGCTCATCGCCGACGCGCCTTGCGCCGAGATCCTGACCGACGGCGAGATCATCCGCCGCGCCAGTTTGAAGGAGACCTCGCTCTATGCCCTCGCGCAGCGCTGCGGCATCGAGGACGGACGCGCCTTCGTCTCGCGCTTCATCGACTATGAACGGGAGGTGGCGCGCATATGAAGCCGATCTTCAACTATGTCGAGCGCTCCTCGCCCGTCCACGCTCTCACCGGCGCGACGAAGCTCTGCTGTCTGCTGCTGTGGAGCTTTGCGGCCATGACGACCTATGACACACGGCTGCTGGCCGTGCTCGCCGCTGCGGGCGTAGCCGTGTTCGCCGCCTCGAAGCTGCGCATCTCGGACATCAGCTTTCTGCTTGGTTTTGTGACCGTTTTCATGGTCCTCAACAACGTTCTTGTTTTCGTCTTCTCCCCCGAGCACGGCGTGGGGCTGTACGGCACGCGCCATGTTCTCTTCTCCCTCGGCGGCCGCTGGGTCGTGACGAAGGAGCAGCTTTTCTATCATCTCAATCTGGTTTTGAAATATCTCGCGATGCTGCCCGTCGTGATGATCTTCATCTGCACGACGCAGCCGAGCGAATTTGCCGCCTCGCTCAACCGGATCGGCGTGAAGTACACCGTGGCCTATTCCGTGGCGCTGGCGCTGCGCTATATCCCCGACATCCAGCAGGAGTATCACGAGATCTCCCAGGCGCAGCAGGCGCGCGGCATCGAAATGAGCAAAAAGGAGAGTCTCTTCCGCCGGCTCAAGGCCGCCTCGGCGATCCTGATCCCGCTGATCCTCTCGAGCATCGACCGCATCGAGACCATCTCGAACGCAATGGAGCTGCGCGGCTTCGGCAAGCACAAGCGCCGCAGCTGGTATATGGCGCGCCCCTTCCGTCCGGCCGATTTTGTCGCGATGGGGCTGTGCGCGGCGCTGCTCGCGGCGGCGATCATCCTGAACATTCACAACGGCACAAGATTTTGGAATCCGTTTATTTGAAAGAGAAAGGTTTTTATTTATGAGTCATCATCTTTTTACTTCCGAATCCGTCACGGAGGGGCATCCCGACAAGATCTGCGACCAGATTTCCGACGCCGTGCTCGATGCGATCCTGGAGCAGGACCCCGACGGCCGCGTCGCCTGCGAGACGACCGTCTCCACCGGGCTTGTCCACATCATGGGCGAGATCTCGACGAGCTGCTACGTCGACATCCCGAAGATCGCGCGCGAGGTCATCCGCTCGATCGGCTATGACCGCGCGAAATACGGCTTTGACTGCGACACCTGCGGCATCATCACGAACATCGACGAGCAGTCCGGCGACATCGCGCTGGGCGTGGACCGTTCGCTGGAGAGCAAGGCGGGCGAGGACGCCGAGCTGCAGAACGGCGCCGGCGACCAGGGCATGAT
>DJYJ01000040.1:0-63225 GCA_002450075.1 Clostridiales bacterium UBA6981 | reverse complement strand
GACCAGGGCATGATGTTCGGCTATGCCTGCCGCGAGACGGAGGAGCTCATGCCGCTGCCGATCTCGCTGGCGCACAAGATGGCGCGCCGGCTCACCGAGGTGCGCAAGAGCGGTCTTCTCGACTATCTGCGCCCCGACGGCAAGACCCAGGTCACCGTTGAATACGACGAGCAGCGCCGCCCGGTGCGCGTGGACACGGTCGTCCTCTCGACCCAGCACGCGCCGGAGGCCACGCTCGAGCGCATCCGCCGCGACATGATCCGCTATGTCATCCGCGACGTCATCCCCGCCGGGCTCCTCGACGAGAACACGAAGATCTACGTCAACCCCACCGGCCGCTTCGTCATCGGCGGCCCGCAGGGCGACTCCGGGCTGACCGGGCGCAAGATCATCGTTGACACTTACGGCGGCAGCGCCTCGCACGGCGGCGGCGCCTTCTCCGGCAAGGATCCGACCAAGGTCGACCGCAGCGCCGCCTATGCCGCGCGCTGGGTCGCCAAGACCGTGGTGGCGGCAGGCCTTGCCGACCGCTGCCAGATCCAGCTCGCCTACGCCATCGGCGTGGCGAAGCCCGTGAGCGTCCTTATTGAGACCTTCGGCACCGCCTGCGTGGACGACACGATCCTCGCGAAGGCCGTGCAGCAGGTGTTCGATCTGCGCCCGACGGCGATCATCCGCGATCTCGATCTGCGCCGCCCGATCTACCGCTCTCTTGCCGCCTACGGCCACATGGGGCGTGAGGATCTGGGCGTGAAGTGGGAAGACACCTCCCGCGCCGCGGCGCTCAAGGCCGCGGTCGAGGCGCTTTGCTGAGCAAAAAAGGAGGCGTCGCATGAAACGCGCTGTGATCGTGGGCGGCGCGCCGATCGGGCGGATCGAGAGCATCCGCTCTTATCTGCGCGCGGACGACTTTTTCATCTACTGTGACGGCGGGCTGCGGCACATGGCCGCGCTCGGGCGCAAAGCCGATCTGATCGTGGGGGATTTCGATTCGTGCGAAAACCCCCACGCCGCGGCCGAGACCATCGTGCTGCCGCACGAAAAGGACGACACCGACAGCTATTACGCCGCAAAAGAGGCGCTGCGCCGCGGCTATCGCGATTTTCTGCTCCTCGGCGCATCCGGCGCGCGGCTCGACCACACGCTCGGCAACCTCGCGCTGCTGCTGATGCTCCATGAGGCCGGGGCAAGGGCGCTGCTCGTCGACGACTATGCCGAGATGGAGATCGTCGCGCAGGAGGGCGCGCGCGTGTCCGACCGCTATCCCTATTTCTCGCTCTTCAACCTCGACGGCTCGGCCGGGGGCGTGACCGTCACGGGGGCGAAATATCCGCTTTGCGGCGCCGCGCTCCCCTGCGACAGCTCGCTCGGCGTCAGCAACGAGCCGCTGCCGGGGCAGACGGCGGAGATCCGCGCGCTTGAGGGGCGGCTGCTGCTCATCCGCGTAAGAGAGGAGTAAAGCCATGTATTGTCAACACTGCGGCTCCGAGATCCGTCGGGGCGAAAAATTCTGCGCCAACTGCGGCGCGCCCATCCCGGCGCAGCAGGCCGCCGACGCGGCCGCCGCGATAAAGACCGCGCAGGTGCTCTCGAACGCCGCGTTTTCAAGCGACGCGGCCGGCGTGCTCCCCAATGACCTGTCGGAAACGCCCAGTCTCGCAAAGGACTTTGCCGTCTCGGAGGAGCATTACAACCTGATCCTGGGCGGGACGCTGCTGTGGGGCTTTTTGATGAACGTCGTGTTCTGCATCGTCTTTTCGCGCGTCATCACGCGGATCGATTATTCCATGATCCTGATCCCCTATGTTGTGCTGGCGCTTGCGGGCGTGCTGCTCAACACCTTCTCCCACAAGCCGATCTGGAGCTTTGTGGGGTATAACCTCGTCGTGCTGCCGCTGGGACTGGTGCTCTCGGCGCTCGTGGCCGAGGAGGGCGCCGACGCCGTGCGCGAGACCTTTCAGATCACCGCCGCCGTCGCGGCCGGGATGCTGCTGCTGTCGAACTGGAAGCCGCAGCTTTTCTCCCGCATGGGGCCGTGCCTCCTCGGCTCGCTGCTCGTCGCGCTTGCGGCCGAGGTCGTGACCTATTTTCTCGGCGGCGGACTGCAGATCACGAACGCACTTGTCGCGCTGATCTTCTGCGGCTATATCGGCTATGACTGGGCGCGCGCCCAGATGCGGCCGAAGACCGCCGACAACGCGATCGATTCGGCCTGCGCGCTGTATCTCGACATCATCAATCTGCTGCTGCGCGTGCTCGCCTCGCGCTCGCGGAAACGGGACTAAGCCTTTTCCTTCAACAAAAACAGCCCGGAACGAACTCGTTCCGGGCTGTTTTTGCGCATACAGCGTCAGTCGAAGAATTTTTTATACGCGGGGGCGCTCCACATCGCGGCGCAGGCGGCCAGCGAATAGAAGGCCTGCTCCGGCTTGTCGGCGCGGGAGGTGATCGCGATCGGGATCTTCGCCCCGACGAGCACGCCGAAGCCGTCGGCGCCGGCGCTCTGCTGCAGGACCTTGACCATCACGTTGCCGGTGGCGAGGTTGGGCACGACGATGCCGTCGAATTCGCCGCAGTACGGGCAGTCATAGCCCTTGAGCCGCGCGGCCTCCTTGCTGACGATCAGGTCATAGGCGATCGGGCCGACGAGGTTGCAGTCGGCAAAGGGGCGCTTTTCGTTCTCGCGGACCATCGTCTGGTCCTCGACGGTGTCGCGCATGTGATAGCTCGGCTTTTCCACCAGCGCCAGCAGCGCGATGTTCGGCTTTTCCACGTCAAAGGCGTTGAGCGCCTTGACCATGTTTTTCACGACCTGCTTGCGCGCCTCCATGGGCGGGTTGATCAGCAGCGTCACGTCCGAGATCGCGACCATGCGCTCCAGCCCCGGGATCTTGAGGAAATTGATGTGCGTGACGAGTGTGTCGGGCACGATCAGGTGGTTCGACTTGTTCAGGACCGGCATCAGAAAATCGCGCGTGCTCGAGTTGCCGCGCATGAGGCAGTCGGCGTCGCCGGAGTTGATCATCTCGATGGCGAACTGGACCGAGCTGTCGCCGCCCGAGGCGTCGATGACCGTCACGTCGCGGTCCGCCTGGCCGATGTTTTCGAGCACGGCGCGGATCTTGTTCCCGTTGCCGATCAGGATCGGCTCGACAAAGCCGGCGTCCTGCGCCAGAAAGGCGCCGCGCACGATGTTTTCGGCGTCCGCCGCCGCGATGGCCACGCGCATCGGCTTTTCGACCTTTTTCGCCCGTTCAACAATCCTGTCAAAGCCGGTCATAAATGATTCGTTCATGTTGTTCTCCCCTTTGCTTTGCTGTTCCGTTTTTTCCCGCCGCGCTTCTTCTCTTCACGTGCGGATACTTGATAGTGTTATTCTATCACAAAGGGCCCGCCGCATACAAGCCGCCGGGCAAAAGTTTTTGCCCGGGAGCACTTGAAATGCGCCCCGCTCTTTGATATGGTAGTGTCACTTTCGATCCGGAGGTGCCACATGAACGAAACGCCGTGCAAAGAGAGGCTGGAAACGCCGCGGCTGCTGCTGCGAAAGGGCATGCTTTCCGACTGGGAAAGCCTTTGGCGCAACGTGTGGTCCCGCCCCGAGGCGGCGCGTTACATGCTTTGGAGCGTGACGGAGAGCGCCGACGAGGCCCGCGCGCGCATGGCGCGCACGATCGAATGGGAAAAGACCCACCCCTGGAAATACTGCGTCGAGGAAAAGGCCAGCGGCCGGGTCATCGGCTGGGCCGGGGTCGAGCCGCTGCGCGAGGGCGTCTGGGGCGAGACAGGCATCGCCCTGGGGCCGGACTACTGGCGCCGCGGCTACGGGCGCGAGATCCTGGAGACCCTGTGCGAGCTCTGCCGCGGCATGGGCGCGAAGCGCTTTGTCGCCGCCGCGCGCGAAGAGAACTTCGCCTCGAACGCGCTGATCCGCGAGCGCGGCTTTTTCTTCGACCGCAGCGAGGAGCGCGTCGACGAGCGAAACGGCGAGAGCTACTTCATGAACTGGTATCACAGGGACCTGAACGGAAACTGACGCTTGACTTTCCCGGCGTTATCTGATATGTTTCGATTTGCGAAAGAAAAGGAAAGGAGGTCATCCCGGATGAATCGGAAATGGTTTGCTGCAGCTGAATATCGTTTGATGACCTCGGTCCGCGCCCTGTAAGCCCAGAGAAGGGGCTTTCTCTGATGATCGGACCGCGGCGGATACGCCGCGGTTTTTGTTTGTCCGTTTACGAGCCGCGGCCTTGCGCCGCGGTTTTCTTTTTCCGCTTCCCGAGGTCTCCGCACACAAACAGGGAAGAAAGGAGATTTCCGTCAACATGACTGTTTTCAATCAATACCGCGGCCTGCGCCGCGAGATCTATATCCTCGCCTTCGGCAGGATGGTCACGAATCTCGGCAGCATGATCTGGCCCGTCATGACCATGATCCTCAGCCAGAAGATCGGCCTGACGGCGGCGCAGATCTCATATTACTTCGTCGGCTCGAGCATCATCATGCTGCCCGCCAGCATCCTCGGCGGAAAGCTGGCCGACCGCGTCAACAAAAAGTGGATGATCGTGGTCTGCGACTGCGTCAGCATTGTCTGCTTCTACATCAGCGCCGCGATCCCGCTGGGGATGGGCACGATCCTCCTCTTCGTCATCGGCGGCATCTTTCAGAGCATGGAATACCCCTCGTACGACGCGCTCTTTGCCGATCTGTCCACGACGAAGGACCGCGAGCGCGCCTATTCGCTCGAATATCTCGGCGGCAACCTGGGCCTTGTCCTCTCGCCGACCATCGCGGGGCTGCTCTTCAAGGACTACCTGTGGCTGAGCTTCCTCATCAGCGGCACCTCCATCGCGGTCTCGACGGTACTCATCGCCGTGCTCATCAAGGACGTCACGCCCGTCGAGGACAGCGGCGAGGAGGCGTCGTATCAGGAAAAGAAGGACGGCGCGAGCGTCTTCGCGATCCTGAAGGAAAACCCGCTGATCATCCTCTATCTGCTCTGCGGCACGCTCTATTCCGCCGCCTACGGGCAGTACAACTTCATCATGCCGCTCGACATGGCCGCCGTCCACGGCGACGCGGGCGCCGTCATCTTCGGCACGGTCTCGAGCCTCAACTGCGTCACGGTCGTGCTCTTCACGCCGTTCATCACGAAGCTCTTCGTCCGCATGCGCGACACCGGCAAGATGCTCATGGGCCGGCTGCTCGTCTTCGCGGGCTATCTGGTCTTCCTCCTGCTGCTCGGCTTCATCCCGGGCTACTACCTCGCGATGCTCATCTTCACCTGGGGCGAGATCTTCGACGTGCTCTCGTCGGGGCCCTACGTCTCGACCCGCATCCCCGCAAGCCACCGCGGGCGGATCAACGCCCTCATGAGCGTCGCTTATACGGTGATCACGGGCGGCATCGACCTCGTCGTCGGCCAGCTTTACGACCGCGCCGGCTCCACCTGGACCTGGACGCTCATCCTCTCGGTGACGCTCCTCTCCGCCGCGGCGACGATCCTGCTGCGCGCGCTCGACAAAAAGGCGTATCCGAAACTGTACAGGCAATAAGGCGCGGCGCGCCCCTTTCAGCCGGTGGAAACACCGGCTGAAATTTTTTGCGAAAAACGCTTGACAAATATATCGAGCCGTGATATATATTATATCGAAATGCGATACATCGAGGTGAAATACATGGACAACAGGATCGAACGCGTCTACGTGCCGATGACCGAGACGGGCTTTTACATCCTCTACTGCCTCCAGACACCGCAGCACGGCTACGGCATTGCGCGGCAGGTGAGCTGGCTGACAAACGGCGAGGTCTCGATCGGCGCGGGGACGATGTACGGCACGCTCTCGAAGATGGAAAAGGACGGGCTGATTGTCTTTGACCATGAGGAGGACAAGCGGCGGCTGTACCGCATCACAGCGCTGGGGGGAGAGGTTTTGGACCGCGAGATGCGGCGGATCGAAAGGCTGTATCACAACAGCAGAGGGGAGAAAGTCGATGGCTGAGCAAGTGACGAAGATCGCGGTCTTCACGATCGCGGATTTTAAGGAAGAGGAAGTCTGGCTGCGTGAGCGCGCCCGCGAGGGGCTGCATCTTGCGCGCATGGTCGTCCCCTGCTTTTATGTTTTTGAGAAAGGTGCGCCGGAGGACGTGATCTACCGGCTGGACTTTCCGAACAACGGCGAGGACCGGGACTACGCCCGGATGCTCACGGACTTTGGCTGGGAGAACTGCGGGCGCTGCATGGGCTGGGTCTATTGGCGCAGGCGCGCCGCCGAGACCGAAAACGAGGGGGAGAGCGAGCTCTTCACCGACGACGCGGGGCGGCTCGATATGGTGAAAAACATCGTCCGGACACGGATGCTGCCGCTGCTGCTGCTCTTCTTCGCCTGCGTGCTGCCGAACCTGTTCCGCGCGCTCGACGGTGAAATGTACGGCGCCAGCGGCTTTTTCCTGGGCTTCTTCGGCGTCATGACCGCGCTGTATCTCTATCTCTTCATCCACTGCGGCGGCAAGCTGCGCCGCATGCAGCGCGAGCTGGAGAGGAAAGAATAACAGCGATCCTCGCCCCGGATTCCATCCCAAATGTTGGACAACTCTTGAAAATCTTTGCGGTCCAATAAAAGCGCCCTGATGGGCAGCGGTTTGTCTGCTGCTCATCAGGGCGTCTTTTTCTATATCGAAGGCTGCATTTTGCAACAGCATCACTGGAAAACCGCGCCTTCCGCCGCGGGTCCGACTCCGTTGGCATATAGCTTCAGCCAGCCTTTTCCACATTGCGTCCCCTCATTTGTCCAGATTCTACGCCGACGCTCCAATTCATCCTGATCGACAAGAAGATTCAGTTTCCTTTCTTCCATATCGATCTCGATCATATCGCCGTCTCTAACAAGGGCGATCGGTCCTCCGAGAGCCGCCTCTGGGCAGACGTGTCCGATCATGCCGCCCCGGCTTGCGCCGGAAAACCTGCCGTCGGTAACCAGTGCGACACTCCCTCCCAATCCAGAGCCCGCAATATAGGCCGTCAGTGACAGCATCTCCTGCATGCCCGGTCCGCCTCGGGGCCCTTCATATCGGATGACCATCACATCTCCTTCCCGGATCTGGTGATCGACAAGCGCCTGCAATCCTGCCGATTCGGAATCAAAGACTTTTGCCGGGCCGGTGTGTTTTCTCATCTTTGGCTCGACTGCTCCGATTTTCACGACGGCGCCTTGCGGCGCGAGGCTTCCCTTCAGCACGAAAAGTCCTCCATGCGGGGCGTGGGGCCGTTCTATCGGCCGTATGATCTCCCGATCATACACCTCTGCGTTCCTGACATTCTCCCACAAGCTTTTTCCTGTAACGGTCTGCTGTTTCCCGTCAAGGATCCCCGCCTGGATCGCCTCCCTGATCACCGCACTCATACCGCCAGCCTGATGAAGGTCCTCCATTGTGCTTGTACTCGATGGAAAGAGTTTCACTGTTTGCGGGACATCCCTGCTTATGGCGTCGAAGTCCTCCAACGTCAACTGTTGCCCGATTGCCCTCGCGATGGCGGGCAGATGGAGGGTGATGTTTGTCGAGCAGCCGATCATCATCCCGGCCTTGGCCGCATTGAACAAGGCTTCGCGACTCAAGATATCAGACGGCTTCAATTCTTCCCTTGCAAGCTCGACTGCCCGCATTCCCGTGTGCTTTGCCAGCCGCATTCGTTCCGCATATGGAGCAGGGATCGTTCCGTTGCCGGGCAACGCAAGGCCCATTGCCTCTGCAAGGCAGGCCATGGAATTGGCGGTGAACATCCCTTTGCACGATCCGCAGGTAGGAAGCTGCGCATTTTCAATCTCGGTATATTTCTCCAGACTCATTTCTCCCTGATCTACAAGCGCTCTGGCTTCCAGTGTGTTAAGCGCGCCAAGCGGCGCACCTCTGATCTTTCCTTCCAATGCGGCTCCGCCGCAGATCAATATAGCCGGAATATTTGCCAGACACGCACCGATCAGCATGCCCGGCGTGATCTTGTCACAAGCCGACACGAGCACGAGCGCATCAAGCCCGTGAGCATGAGCCATCGTCTCCACAGAGTATGCGATCAGCTCTCTGCTGGGAAGAGACCATTTCATGCCCTCGGTACTCATACAGATCGCGTCGCAGATGGCCAGGCTGCCAAATTCGATCGGCAGCCCTCCGTTCATATAAATCCCGTCACACACGGCTCTTGTAATTTTGTCAAGCCCCGCGTGCCCTGCGAAGGCATTGGTATAGGAGTTGCAGACGCCATCCACGGCCTGGACAATTCTTCGTCCGTCAGCCCTCCGCCTTTCATCTTGCTTCGCGTCGAACTTCTTTCAACACCTGTTTTGTATCGGTCGCTCCGCATGGCGTATCTCTCCCGTCTGTATATGCGCGCTCTCCGCTTGCATCAATCTGTAATCCGCGGCGTTTTTGTTTTTGTCTTGATGTCGATCGGGTTTCCGGTCTGTTCCGCTCTGACGATGTTCTCAAGGGCCTGTTTGACGCATTTATAAAAGGTGTCGATCGTCCCCGGGGACGCATGCGGCGTCGCGATCACGTTTTCAAGCTGGAAGAGGGGATGGTTCCTCGTCACCGGTTCATCTGCCCATGTGTCGATCGCCGCGCCCTTGATCATGCCTGTTGTAAGCGCCGTATAGAGATCGTCCTCGTTGATAAGATATCCCCTGTCGCAGTTGCAGATGATAGCGTTCTTCTTCATCAGTTTTAGTTCGGGCAGGGCAATCATATTCCTGTTTTCCGGGACGAGCGGCACCATGATGCAGAAAATGTCGCAGTTCTTCAGCACCTCTTCTTTTGACATATAGGTCGCAGAGAACAGTGTCTCCACTTCCTCCGGCGCGCGGACAAGATCAAAGTAAATGATCTTCACACCAAAGCCCATCGCTCTTTTCGCGACCTCGCGTGCAATATATCCAAAGCCGATAAAGCCAAGCGTCTTTCCGTACAGTTCGTAAGAAACATCGCGGTATTTGAAATTGGGCCAACGGCCGGCTTTTGTATCGGCCTCCAAGGCGCGGAGATTGCGAAGCAGCGCCAGCATCTGCAGGATCTCAAATTCTGCCACCGCAACGCCGTTTCCTCGCGGGACGATCCCGACCGGGATCCCAAGTTCATCTGCGCATTCCATATCGACATTGTTCACGCCAACCCCGGTGCGTTGGATCATTCTCAGGCTGGTCGCTTTTTCCATCAAATCCCGTTTGATCCGGAACGTCGTATTGATCGTGTAGTGGGCGAGAGGCAGTTTTTCTTCCTTCTCCCGCTCACTCATTTTGTCCCAATACCAGATGTTGAATCCATCCGGCTTCAATTTCTCCAGCACTTCGACGTATGCATCCGGAGCTTTGTCCAAATATAGAATATTTCGTGTCATTCTGCTGTCTCCTTTATTCTGCGCCAAACGGCTCCAGGTTCAAGAGCGTTCTCTGATTTTCGCACATGATTCGGCGAAGCGTCTCGTCTGGCAGCCCTCGTTTCTGCATCTCTCTGATAAACGCCGTCAGTCCTTTTACCGGATCCGGCCGGCCGATCTGCCCCAAGTCGCTGGAAATGATGATATTGTCTCCTCCTTCGGTGATATACGTGAACAATTCGTCGTAGGTCAGCTTGTTGGAATAGATCGTAGCTAAAATATGCTCCACAAAAAATCCCGCATCGGAATACTCCCTCATCTGCTCTACAGTATGGTCGCGGAAAAACTCGGGGTGCGTTACCACGATCTTTTTTACGCCGCGTTTGACCGCCTCATCCAGGAGCGGGGGTATCTCTGTTCTCGGATTGATGTGTCCTGTGGCCAGGACAATGTCCGCATCGGAAATGATCTGCACGATATCACAGACCTCCGGAAGCAGCTTCCCGCAACTGTCAAGGATCGTCTGCGGCGGATTGAAGCGGATGGGGAACTTGGGCTTTGGCAAGGTTGATTTTCCCGCGCTGCTCAGTTTTGCCGTCATCTCCCGGTTGTAAAGGGATGACAGGACCGGCATCCACACCACTTTGGTGTCATATCCGACCGCCGCCTCTACCACGGCCGGATTCAGCCCGCCTTGCGTGTTCCCCAGGATCAAGCCGCCGTAAACATTGAAATTTTCCTCTTTTTTTACGAAGTATTGCTGGATGATCTGCGCCACATTTCCGGACGGGACATGCTGGTCCTTGATGACAAGCGCTCTCATTCCGGCCTCTGCGCAGGCTCTGACCGCCTGAACATGGTCGATCCCTCGCGGGACAAGCGCGGGGCCGCTGTGAACATGCATGTCACACGCTCCCCGAAGAATATCGCTCGGTTTCATAGTATCGTGTCCTCCTTGTAGTTCATGGGTTGTTTCCGCCCGGCTCTTTAGACAGCAATGTTTTGTAGATCGCAAAATACATAAACAGGTAACAGATACTGCTGCAAACGACGTCTGCGACCGCGTCCGCCCAAAAAACGCCATAAGCTCCGAGCGCAGGAATGAGCGGAAGTAGAAAAACCAGCGGTGTGACGACGATGATCTTTCGCAGCATAGAGAAAAAGACGGCCAGTTTCCCCTTCCCAAGGGCAATATAGACATTTTGTCCCGTCAGCTGGAAAGCCTTGAAAACGAAGCAGGAGAAAAATATTCGGATCGTTTTCGTGCAGAGCGCGATCATCTCGCTGTCGTTCGTAAAGACAGCAGCGATCTGGCGGGAAAACGCCATCGACATCGCCCAGACGATCACCGCGTACAGGCAGGCAAAGCGGGTGGAAAACCGGATCCCCTCTTTTACGCGATCGTACTTTTTCGCCCCAAAGTTAAATCCCAGCGCCGGCTGACTGCCGCTGTTGATTCCGTGAAACGTCATGATCAGGACTTCCCTGATCGAGTTCACGATCGTCATGCTTCCTAAAAACAGGTCGCCTCCATATCGCTTCAGCTGGATATTGTACAGGATCTGTACCAGGCCGGTTGTTCCCTTCATTACGAAGCCGGAAGCACCGATTTCCAGTATTCCCAGTACGATCCGGCCGCGCAGCCGCATGGATCTAAAAGAGAGCTTCAGCGTCGTCCTCTTTCCGACCAGAAAAAGGATCACCCACAGGGCAGAAACAAACTGCGCAAGTACAGTTGCGATCGCTGCGCCGGCAATGCCGAGGCGCAGCGCAAAAATAAAGATCGGGTCAAGGACGATGTTGACCAGCGCGCCGATGGTAATGGTCATCATTCCTGTTTTTGCGAAGCCCTGGGCGTTGATGAAAAAATTCATGCCGAAACTGACCATGGAAAAAAGCGTGCCGCACATATAGATCTGTGCATAATCCCGCGCATAGGGAAAGGTTTGGTCGCTGGCTCCGAAAAGATGCAGGATCTGCTTCATAAACACCTGGGTGAACGCAGTCAGCAGCAGCCCAAGCAGAATCAGCATCGTAAAGGCGTTGCCCATGATGGTCTCCGCTTCTTCCGTATCCTTTCTGCCTCTTGCAATCGAGCAAAGAGGGCCCCCGCCCGTCCCGCACAGACTTGCAAACGCTGCGACAGTCGTTATGATCGGCGCCGTGATGCCAAGGCCCGTCAGGGCAAGTTTCCCCACGTCGGCAATGTGTCCGATATACATTCGGTCGACGATGCTGTACAGGACATTTACGATCTCGGCCAAAATCATTGGTACAGCCATGCGGACGATCACTTCGGACACCTTTCCTTCGCCGAAGTCGTTCTTCGTTTTTTCCTCCGTTGTGTATCACCCGCCTTTACACTCTCACCCACAGCGCCCCGGCATGATACCGCAGCTCTTATGCTTCGTCTATGCCCAGGAATCGGTACATGCTTTCTCTTCGTCTCTCGGCCTGTCTGCTTATCTCCTCATAGATGCTGTTTCCGTGCGCATCCATAGCAACATAGCAGGGGCCGAAATCTTTGACCACAAGTCTGAGCATATTGTCTGCCCAACTCTTCTGCGGCCAGTATTCGTCTCCCACCGTAACGACCTTTTCCTGATAGATCGCCGAACAGCCGCCGACAACAGACAGGTAAACGCAGCCGGACTCCTGCATGGTGTTCAGGACGTTTCTGTCCATTCCGCCTTTTCCGATCACTGCACGGATGCCCGCTTCCTGGATGATCTCCGGTGTGGTCGCGTTGAATTTGGAACTTGTTGTCGCGCATATGCCCCGAAAGTCATAGGTCCCGTCTTCTCTGCGCTTGAAAATCGTTCCCGTATGATAGGCTACCGCGCCGTCCAGATTCATATGTTCTGGAAGCGGTTTGCCTGCCCGGATCAATTCCAGCACATTGCCATAATGGCTGTAATACATAAACGTATACAATTCGCCGGAAAGATAGACGACATCGTCGATCTGCAGCTTTTCTACGTCTTCTTTCTTCAGCGGCGTCGTCAAATGGATTGTTTTCCCCATCTCTGCCTCCATTCTCATGCCTCGAGCTTTTCGGTGTGCCCGTCGGCATAGATCCGGCACTTCGCCCTTCTTCCGGGCCAGCAGTTGAAGCTTACCGCCACGGGGAGCCATGGCTTGTGGCACGAGGAAAGCTCCACGTTCACCGCCAGGACGGAGATATCGCCCCCAACGCCGAGCGCGCCGATCCCGCTCATGTTGATCGCAGCCTTCAGCTCCTCTTCCAGCTCTCTGAGCTCCGGCGAGCTGTTTCGTTCATCCACTCGCCGATTGCTTGCCACTGTAGCGAGCCGAGCTGTTTCGTCAAGCGTTCCTCCGATGCCAACGCCAACGATCAGCGGCAGGCACGGATTTGACCCCGCTTTCAAGACAGACTCTATCACGAATTTTTTAACACCGGCGCTGCCTTCCGCGTACGGAAGGATAGACAGCGTGCTCCACATCCCGGTTCCGGCTCCTTTGGGGATCGCTTTTATTTCAATGTAATCCAGGTCCTCCTCCAGCTTATAGTGGATTACCGGAACATTGATCCCCGTATTGTCGCAATTGTCCTCTCTCGTCAATGGATTGACGACCATCGGCCGCATGGGGAATTCGTCCGTCGTCAGCTCGTGCATAGCTTCTCGAAACGCTCTTTCAAAGCTTCCCCTAAACGGGAATCCCAGCGATGTTGTCACCTCAAAGGTAGGAACACCCGTGTCCTGGCAGATCACCGTGTGTTTTTCCTTTGCTATCCTTGCGTTTTCGATTATTACGCCCAGAAATGTTTTCGCACGCGGGTTTGTTTCCGCCTCTTTTGCGGAAACAAGAGCCTTCTCAACATCTGACGGAAGATCTGTCAGAGATCTGATCCAAACCTCTTTGATTGCCGCTTTCAGTTGCTCGTGACTCAGTTCCTGCATCATTTTCTCCTCTATCAGGCCCACATTCCCGATTCCTTACCGGTTTTTCCAAACAGGGGCGCGTTTCTCCCGAAAGGCAAGAGATCCTTCCTTCGCGTCCTCGCTCGCTCTCACCCTGTCGCGGATCGTGTTGCTTAGTTCAAAGGCCTCTTCAACCTCCATGTCGACGGACTTGCAGGCAAGCTCCTTTGTCCCTCTGATGGCAAGGGGTGCGTTTTCTGCGATCTTTTCGGCAAGTCCGATCGCCGTGTCCATCAATGCCTCTGCGGGTACCGCTCGATTGATGAGTCCTATTTCCTTTGCGCGTTCGGCGCTGATCCCCTCGCCGGTAAGCAGCAGTTCCATCGCCATTGCCCTGTTCAGGCTTCTCATGATGCGGATCGGGCCGCCGCCCGCCGCGATGATCCCCAGCTTAACCTCCGGGAATCCAAACTTTGCATGCTCGGCCGCAACGATCAGGTCGCAGACGAGCGCCATTTCCAGGCCGCCTCCCATTGCAGCTCCGTTCACGGCGCAAATCAGCGGTTTTGAAAAATACCGCTCGGTAAGTCCGCCGAATCCGTGTCCGGGGATCTTTGTCCCGGCAGCGCCGTATTGGGCCATGTATTTTACATCCGCCCCCGCGCAGAAGACCCGGTTGCCTGCTCCCGTCAGGACAACGGCAAAGACCTTGTCGTCCTCTTCAGCATGGTTCAGTGCGGTGTCAAGCGCCTGCGCCAGATCTCCGTTGACCGAATTGCCGGCCTTTGGACGATTTAATGTAATGATCTCTATGTTCCCGCGCTTTTCAACCAGAACGACCGGTTCTTCGGCGACCTGGCTGAGTTTTCCTTCGTCTGCCATTTCCCCACCTCCCTCACGTCTCCGGCTTTCGCCGCAGCATCACGCTGACTTTTTGATGAATGACCACCTGTTCTTTTTGGTTGATCACATCGCAATCATATTTTACGATCCCGCGATCCGGCTTTGATCTTGACGGCTTCACCTCTGTCACCGTTATCTTGCAGCGAACTGTGTCTCCCGCTCTTGTCGGCGCGAGAAAGCTCTCACAGATCTCGAGAAGTGCGATCGCTGTCCCTTCTGTCATCCGGGACTGCATACGCAGTCCGGATGCAATAGATGCAACCAGCAACCCATGGGCGATGCGTCCACCCATTGCGGTGTTTCTGGCCCATTCCTCATTGGTGTGAAGCGGGTTGTAATCTCCTGATAGTCCCGCAAAAAAAGCGATATCCGCTTCCGTCACGGTTCTCCCGGCCGTTTCAATGATGTCTCCGACAGCAAATTCATCCAGATATCTGCCCGCCGGCCTGGTCGTTTTTTCCATCGTGTTTTCCTTTCTCGCACTCTGGCGGCATCTGTCCTATTCGGCGTGGGTACGCAGTCCCATCGGCCGATCTGCAAAAATCCTTGAATCCATCTCTTTGAGCGCGGGGGAGATCAGCGGTTTGAAGTCCATCTGCCCGAGAATGTCTTTTTCCAAATCGATCCCCGGCGCGTACTCCGTCAGTACCAGTCCCTGCTCTGTCAGTTCAAACACGGCGCGCTCCGTTACATACAGGACTTTGCAGCCGTTTTTCAGAGAATACGCCGCATTGAAGGATATCTCCGCCAGATCCGCAATAAATTTGTGGATGGATCCCTCTGTGTCGATCACCAGTTTCCCGTCTTCGACATGTTCCCGAAGGCCCTTGGCCGTGAAAGTTCCGCAGAAAACGATTTTCTTTGTAGTCGTGACGATGTCGATAAACCCGCCAATACCTGTCGGCAAGCGTCCGAATTTGTGTACGTTTACATTTCCTGTCCGGTCGGTCTGCGCGTTTCCGAGCAGACTGATATCAAGTCCGCCGACGTGGAAAAAGTCGAACTGCGACGGCGCGTCCACCATCGCGTCGTAGTTGACATGCACGGCAAATCTTTCTCCGGGCGCGGCAACGCCGCCGATCAGCCCGTGTTCGACCGCAAGCGTGACCTCTTCCGCGATCCCTTCCTCCGTCAAGACAGAAGACGCCACTTCCGGCATCCCGAATCCGATGTTGACGACCATTCCGGGTTCTACTTCCATTGCCGCACGGCGGCCGATGATCTTTCTTTCGTCAAGACGTCTGGGTTTTGACTGAATGAGCGTCTCGGGCATTTTCTTTTTGCCGATCAAATACTCGCTGAACAGTGTCCCGGGTGTCAGCCGGTGGAACTGTTCGGGGTCTTTTGTGGTTACGATGGCATCGACCAGAATGCCCGGGATCTGGATTTCATGAGCTGTCATGGAATTTGCCTGGACATAATCCCGAACCTGGACGATGACTTTTCCCCCATTTGCTTTTGTTGCTTTGGCGACAGAGATCGCATCGATCCAATACATTTCGTCGCTGAGAGAAACATTCCCCTTTTCATCCGCCGCTGTCCCGCGGATAAAGGCGACCGTGGGGTGCAGCGGTTTATACCAGAGGTACTCCTCTCCCCGGAATTCCTGCACTTCCACAAGCTCTTCCTGCGCTGCCCCGTTGGTTTTTGCTCCCTGCTGTCTGGGGTCGACAAATGTTCCCAGGCCGATCTTGCTCAGCAGGCCGTTATCTCCTGCGCCTTCGCTTCGATATAAAAGATTGACAATGCCTTGCGGAAGGTTCCACGAGGCACACTTGTTGTCCGCAATAAATTCTTTGAGTTTGTCGTTGTTCGCATAATGGCCGGCGATTACGCGGGAAGTCAGCCCTTCGTGCGCGTACATGTCCATGCCCTCAAGCGGGGCAGATGTCGTCACAAGCGTCAAATCCCGCGGGTGCCCGGTCTCCAGGAAGACCTCTTCGACGGCATAGGAAAGTTCTTTCGCCGTACAGGAGTTCGACGAGCCCGCCAGCGCGATCACGTCGCCGTCTTTCACTATGGCCGCTACCGCTTCTCGAGCAGTAGCGAAATATTTATTGTTCATACGCTCTCCTCCTTCTTATGTTTTGCTGCCTGTTTTGCTTCAGCACGCCCCGCCCGCACTCCAGCGCTAGCGTTTCCTTTGACGACCTCTGTTCCGTTCCGCGACCGTTTCCAGCAGAAGCCAGTTTCTGATGATCTCGGTCCTGTTGTTTTCATCAAGCGGGATAAAGGCGGACGACCTGTCATTCAAAAACAGATAGGCAAACCTGTCGTCTCTGTCTGCCGCAGCCAGCTTTTCAAAGGGTATCTCATTCATGAAGCTCTCGCTTTGCCAAACGAGCCGGTCTGAAAGCACCGTCAGGCAGAACGCCATTTCTTCCAGCCCGGCGAATACGTTGCCCGCGTTCTGTCGGGAAAGCATGGTCTGTATCGGCGTGAAGGCCGACAGAAACGGCAAAAGCAGGATGATGCTGATCAACGCCGCGTAGAGGATAAAGGACGGCGAGGCAATGACGCCTGCGGCAACATTGCCCAGCAGAAACGCCGCGCCCGCCACTCGCGCGATCGTATTGAGCGGCCATCCTTCGCGCGTCAGATAAATTCGCCGCGTACAGCGGACAAGCGCCTCCTCAAACGTCTTTCTGCTCATCGTATACGAAAGAGAGACCCCGCCCTCTTCTGTGCCGATCTCTGTCAGTTCGCGCATTCCTGAGCGGATGCTGGCTTGGCCGGCAGCCTTCAGGCTGTCGAGAAATGCCTGCCGGGAGCCTTCCTTCTTGAACACTCCTTCCGGGATCATCAGCTGCTGGAGTTCTCGTCCTTTTTGAAACGTCAGGACCAAAAAACTTCCTACCGTCTCCGCTTTTTTGAAATACGCGCAGTCGTATGCGAGCTTTTGGTTCCCGCAGCGGAGCGTCAGGATGTCGTCGTCCAGTTTCAGTATCTGTGTTTTCCAGAAGTCCTCCGAGAGCAGTCCCTTTTTCTGATACCGCCTTATGTTTTGCTCCGCTCTCAGTCTCAGTGCGCACTGGTAAAAGGTCTGAATAGCAAAAATGCCCGCCGAAAGGCAGCAAATCAAAACGGTCCGGTCCGGATCCGGCCGCGTCTTCAGAGCATACCAAAGGGTGTACCCGCCCTGTCCCACTGTCATGACAGCAAAAGTGAGAAGGTTGAAAAAGCCCTTTCTTCTCTGCCTGAGCTGCGAGATCATCGCGTTCAGATAGTCCTCTCGGCTTATTTGATAACGAAACTCCAACGCCGTTTCCTCCTGACTTCACGCCGCTCGGCGCAGACCGCCGGAGCCGGAAAAACGCTTCTTTTAAACAGTAAACTGAGAAACTTCTTTCTCAGTTTACTGTTTAACGCGGGAGAGACAAACTCTTCCTTTTTCAAATATCAAGGGCTTCGGATGCCGGCTTTTTCTCTTTGTTTTTCTTGCCCGGGAGCACATCGCGCAGCGCGACGAAAAGGATGGAAATAACGGAGAGGATCAGAAAGGCAAGGCAGATCGGCTTTGTCACAAAAATAGTCCAGCTCCCGTTAGAGATGACCAGCGCCCGTCTCATGTTGGATTCGATCGTCGATCCCAGAATGAGGCCCAACAGCGTCGGTGCCGCTGGGATTTCACCGAGCGTATAGAGGAATCCGACGATTCCCATTACCAACGCGGTCCTGATATCAAATATTTTGTTTCCGGATGCAAACGACCCGATAAAGCACAGCAGCATTACGCAGGGCAAAAGCACATCGTTCGGGATCCGGATCACGTGCATAAAGACCCGCGTGCCCGCCAGGCCGAGGATCAGCATAAATATATTGGAAAGCAGAAGAAGCAGGTAGATGCCGTTGACCACCGTCGGGTTGTTCTGGAACAGAAGCGGGCCGGGCGCCAGCCCCTGAATGGTCAGCGCGCCCATCAGGACCGCCGTGATCGTGTCGCCCGGAACGCCGAGCGTAAGCAGCGGGATCAGCGCACCGCCGGTCACGCCGTTATTGGCCGATTCTGCTGCAAAGATCCCTTCATAATTACCGGTTCCGAAGGTTTCCGGATGCTTCGACGCTCGCCTCGCCTCATTATAAGCCAGGAAGGCTGCGATCCCGCCGCCGGTCGCCGGAACGATGCCAATAAAGGTTCCTATCAATCCGGAGCGGAGCATGTTGGGAAGGTTGCGCGCGACTGTTTTAAGAGGGACCAGCTTATTGGAAACAACGGTCTCCTCGATTTTTTCATGGTGAACAGAATCCACCGCCTTGTTGATGACTTCCGTCAGAGCAAAAAGTCCGATCAGGGCAGAGACCGTCTGAATGCCGCCGATCATGTTTTTTGTATAGGCGAAGCGACCCATACCTCCGATCTCATCGATCCCGATCGTGCTGATCAGAAGCCCGATCCCGCAGGCAAAGATCCCCTTGTCAATCCCTTTGGCACAGAAACTGGCGACCATGCTGAGGCCGAAAACGCCAATGGCGAAATACTCGGCCGGGCCAAAAGCCAACGCGACTTTTGCGATCTGTCCGGCGAGCAGCATCAGTATAACATTTGAAAGGATCCCGCCGAACGCAGATGCGATAACGGCGGTGGAAAGCGCCTCCGACGCTTTTCCTGACCTTGCGAGCGGATATCCGTCCAGCACAGTCGCCACAGCCTGCGGCGTTCCGGGCGTACGGATCAGGATCGCCGATATCGATCCGCCGTAGGTGCCTCCGACATAAATGCCGAGCAGCAGTGCAAAAGACGGAAGCGGATCAAGACTGAAGGTAAAGGGAAGCATGAGTGCAATTCCCATTGTGGGCGTCAGTCCGGGCAGCGCGCCGATGATGATGCCGACGAACACGCCGACGAACGCCATGAGAATGTTTCCGAAAGTAAAGATTTCAGATATTCCGAATGACAAAGCCATAAGTGTACCTCCTCACTTTAAAAAGGTGAGAATTCCCACCGGCAGTCTGATCCTCAGCCCATAGCGGAAGGCAACATACAGCAGAATGGGAAACAGGACCGTGATAACGATGATGACCGGCCACCTGCGGTTTCCGAAGATAATCATCAGCGCGAACACAGCCAACATGGAAGAGGGAATATACCCAAGCGGCTTGAAGAGCATCACATAAAGGAGGCAGACAAGAATCGTCAAGAGGCCTCTCAGATATCCTCGCTTTTGCTCCGCCGTAAGCGGCTCGTAGGACTTGGGTTTAATAAGTGCTTTGATCAGCATGGAAATCGAACAGAGGATCATAATGGCCGCTACAAGCGTTGGAAAAAAAGATGCAGAAATCGCAAGATAATCTGGATTCAAATTCGGGTACGTCCTTGCGCATATCATATAGGTCACCGATATGGCAAGGCAGACGATGGCTGTAAGCAGATCTCTATTGATTCCCGACTTTTTTCCCTGTGTTCCTGAATTGTTCTCTGTTGACATTTCTGTCTCCTTTCAAAGGATCCGGCCGATGCGAATCCATATTGACTTACAAATTCACATCGGCCGGATTTAATTAGTCGGGATCAGTTATTTTGTTAGCCCTCAATCGCTCCGCCGGTAACAAGGGAGTCGTAAATTTTTACGCGGTAATTGTCGAGCTGGGCATTTGCCTCTTCAACGTTGAGATAGGTCACCTGAACACCCGCGTTGAACAAGGTGTCGACGACTTCATCGTCCGTCAGGACTTCCTCGTACACCTTGGCGATCGACTTGACAAGAGCCGGATCCATTCCCTCGGGGCCCCAAATGCCATACCAGGTATACCAGTCATCCATGTTAACAATGGACTTGTCGCGCGTGATGATATAGGGGTCTTCCACAAATGCGGTTTCGCCGGTCGTTCCCAGGCAGATCAGGTCTCCCGAGTTGAAATACTGGACGATCGCGCCGAGGGGGGCGGCAAGGGCGTCGACATGCCCGCCGAGCGTCTCGGTGATCGCACCCGCGCTGCCGTTAGCGGGAACAAAGCTGCAGTCGATGCCGAGCTGGTTGAAGATGTCGATGAAGGCAAGGTGGACGAACACGAACTGGCCGGGTGTGGCAACATTCAGCTCGCCCGGATGCTCCTTGGCGTAGGCGACAAAGTCTTCGAAAGTCTGGATGCCTTTGTCATTGTTGGGCGTTACGCAAAGAGCCGTTGCGGAATTACCGACACAGCAGATCAGCGTACCGGGGTGGTCGATGTCATAGGTGGTGTTGCCCATGTAAACCTGTGCAATGGGGCCAGCCGCCAGCTGGTCAAGCAACAGAGCAGTGCCGTCTGGCTCTTTGGTCAGAAGCTCTGTACGCCCAACAACACCGGAGCCGCCGGTAATGTTTTCTACGCTCGTTGTGGCGCCGGTTTTCTTGCTGATCGCATCCGCCGTGATACGACAGGCAATGTCGTTATCACCGCCGGCGGCGAAAGCAACAATGTATCCGACAGGATCTGTCGGCCACTCCACAGCCGGTTCCTCTTCAACAACTTCTGCGGGAGCTTCAGCAGGTTCGGTCGTTTCTGTCTGGGTAGGGGCTTCCTGTACGGCAGGAGCAGCCTGTTGTCCGCAGGCACACAGGGCAAGCACCATGCAAAGAGCCATGAGAAGAGCGATGATTTTTTTCATTTTTCTTTTCCTTTCTTTTGATTTTGGTTTTCCGTTTTTTGACCTTTTGCCTGAAAAGTCATTCTTACCTACTACATATAATAATCGAAATACAACGGTGCTACAATCCAATAAAACCAGTGCGAAATATCTATTTTTTCGATATTTCTTGAGGTTCGATCCGTCCCCCCCCCATGGTCTTTCCAGGATCTCACGGCTTCATCGTTCCAGTTCTTATATATCGCTCGTGCCAGGAAAGCGATTCGCTGAGAAGGTGCGGTGTTTGGCCGCCGCGCTGCTGACACGCCCTTGTGTAATAATCCCAAAGCAGTTCCCGGTAATCCGGGTGCGCACAGTTTGTGATGATTGCCTCTGCCCGCTGCCGCGGGGTCTTCCATCTTAAATCTGCCACACCCCACTCTGTCACAATGACATCGACATCGTGCTCGGTATGGTCAACATGGCTTACCATCGGGACAACGCAGGATATTTTCCCATCTTTTGCAAGAGAGCCTGTCGAGAAAATGGTGATTCCTGCACTGCGGGCGAAATCTCCGCTTCCTCCGATCCCGTTCATGATCTGTGTTCCCATAACATGCGTCGAATTGACATTTCCGTAAATATCAACTTCGATCGGTGTATTCATGGCAATCACGCGCATACGTCGTATAACTTCCGGATTGTTGGAGATCTCCTGCGGTCTGAGCACGATCCTCCTCCGATACACAGCCAGATCGTCACACAACTCTCTCTGGGCTTTTTCCGAAAGCGAGAGCGCTGTGGTCGATGCTCCGGTGATCACGCCTTTTCGAACCAGTTCAAACGCGCTGTCCTGCATGACCTCCGTGTACATTCTCAGGTCGGAAAAGCTGCTTTCCAAGCCGGAAAGCACAGCGTTTGCCACATTCCCGACACCAGATTGAATGGGATATAGGTTGGCCGGCTGCCGGCCATCACGGACTTCGTTTTTCAGGAACCGGACTATGTTGTCCGCAATCGCTTTCGAGATGTCGTCCGAAGGTTTGAAAACCGGATAACTGTCTATTTTGTCTGTCACGACGATCGCCGCGATCTTGTCGGGATCACAAGGGATCCATGCACCTCCGATCCGGTCCGTAACGTCCCGGATCTCGAGCGGCTCGCCGCTGCAGCTGTATATATCGTGCATGCCAAGAATGTCGATTGGGATCGCCTGGTTGACCTCTAAAAGGATTCGGTCGGCGTTTGCCGCGAAGCTCTCCGCCGCGCCGACAGAAAAGCCGGGCAAGATTCCGTTCTCGGACACCGCGGCACACTCGATCACGGCATAATCGATCTTAGGTCCCGATCCGTTGTTGAGCATGCTTGGCATGACGCTCAGGTGAAAATCGTTATAACCGATTTCCCCCGCGTTGATTGCACGGCGGAGATCTTTTCCGCTCTGATAAGGTGCCCGGTATTTTACTTTTCCCGCTCGAACAAGCGAACCGTCCAACGCGTCCCCGACAGAGGCTCCGGTCAGCAGACGCAGCTCGTCTCTATCCGGCAGGAGCGCAAGAGCCCTCGGTATCTCGACGGGGTTTCCGACCATCGTAAAGCCGGAGCATCCAAGGCAGCTGCCGTGCTTGATCAGACTTGCAGCCTCAGCCGCCGACATGATCTTGCTTTTCAGTTTTTCTGCAATTCTTTCCATCTGCTTACCATAAAAGGGCCATGATCTGCGCTGCTAGGACAACGCAAATCAGCGCGAAAGGATATGTCGCGGCATAGGAGGCTGCAACATCCTCGCTTTTGCACAAGGAGATCAACGCGCCGAGCGCCGGCGTGGACGTCATTCCGCCGCAAACGGATCCGAGCGTAGTCAACGTGTCGATCCGGATCAGGAAGCGTGCGATCAGACAGGCGCAGATCATGGGAGCAAGCGTGATCACAACGCCAAGGAGAAAAACCTTTACGCCCTGCGTCATCAACACCTCGACGAATCCTGCGCCTGCGTCGGTTCCCGCTCCGACAAGGAACAGACAAAGCCCGAGCTCTCTCATTCCCTTGAGAAGCTGCGGCGGCGAGCTGAGCGAGAGCTTTCCGATATGACCGAAGTGCCCCATCACCAGTCCGACGAACAGCGGTCCGCCGGCGGTTCCGAGAGAAAAGCTCATCCCTCCGGGGAGTGGGATCTTTATTTTCCCCAACAGTACGCCGAGCGAGAGCGCAATGGCCATGCTCAGGATCCCGATCGGTTCCAACTCAAGGTATTTCGTTTCCTTTCCCTTGCTCTCTCTCGGCTCACTGTTCCGGTTCGCGTAAAGGCTTTCATGCAGCTTTTTCGTCGCCTGTTTCACGTCGCAGCCGACGATTTTCGGATAAAGCTGTACGAACAGCACCACGCCGACGACGCCGAACGGATAGGCTATCCCATATCCGACAGACGAGAGCGACGCCGCGTCTATGCCTCTCGCGGCAAGAACCTCTGTCGTTGCCTCTGTTGCTGCTGCCAGTCCAGGCGTTGATGTCAGTGCTCCCGTAAAGATGCCGATCGCCAGGTCAAATCTGACGCCCATTAACTTTGCAAGGGCGACCGTAACCAGTGCGCCAGACAGCACGATGAAAACACCGAGGATCAAAAACGCATATACTTTCTTTTTGAAATTTCTGAAAAATACCGGTCCGGCAATCATTCCGACTGTTCCGACAAAGATCGCCAACCCGAAATTTCTGACGACAGACGGGATCTCCACGCCGAAATGGCCGAACACAAGGGCAACCAAAAGCACGCCGGATGTCCCGAGAGATAAGCCCTTGATCGAGATCGCGCCAAGGAAATAGCCAATAACTATGATGACAAAAATAGCAAGTAAACTGTCCATTGTTCGCTCGTTCTCTCCCTGCTGTGCTCCGCCGCGTGTTTTCCGGGCGTCGCGTCGTCAGCCGTTCCTGTACGGTGCAAAAAGCGATGCCGCATTTTTCACCGCACCGGCAAACATTCCCGCATCGGAGCTGTACATGATATACCGGGCTCCGTTTTGAATATACATGTCCATATTGTCTTTCCCGACAGCTACACCGCCGGCTTTCCCGTACTTTTCCGCGGTCCTGATCACTTTCAGGGCAATCTCAACCACTCTCGGGTCCTTTGCTTTGCCGGGAATGCCCAAGGATTGGCTCATATCTGCCGGGCCGACAAAGACTACGTCGATTTCCGGGATCTGGCAGATCTCTTCAACAGCGTCTGCCATCTCCTTGTTCTCGATATGTACAACGACCAAGCTTTTCTCATTGGCCGCTTCTACATAGGGCTTTTCCTTTTCGTTCCAAAGACCGAACATCGCATTTCTTGTCCCGCGGGATAATCCCCTTGTTCCAAGAGGAAAATATTTGCAGGCTTTAACGCTTTGGCGGAATTGCTCCACAGAGACCATGTTCGGGATCTGAACGCCGATAGCGCCGCTGTCAAGTGCGTGAAAAATGTGTTCTTCGGAAGCGCACGGTACTCGGATGACGGTCGACAAGTCTACGTTCTCCGCCGTTCGGACAATGTTTTCCATGCTCTCATAGCCGATGGGAGAATGTTCGCCGTCAACAACAATAAAGTCAAATCCGGCCCATCCGAGCATTTCCGTTGCGATGGGGCTGTTTAGCTTGTAAAAAGTCCCGAAAACCGTTTCGTGGTTTTTCAGTCTCTGCTTGATGGATGTTGTAATGGCCATTTTCCGTCTCCTCAGATCTGGTCTTGATTGTTCCGGCCGGGCAGACCCGTATCATGCGGTCCACTCTGCCTGTTTTTCGGGTCACGCGCGGTGGACTACGTTTTTCAGCTCTCTGCCCTCGATCCAGGCGTTCAGATTTTCGGCAAGGAGCCGTACAAGAGCCTCTTCTGTTCCGGGAAGAAGCAGGAACCCTGCCCGGTGGGGCGTAATGACAAGATTTCGGATCTTCCACAATTTGCTGTCTGGCGGCAGCGGTTCTGTTTCGAAAACATCGCACGCCGCCGCTCGCAACCCGCCGCCTTCCAGCGTAGCACACAGCGCTTGCGTGTCGACGCTTGACCCTCGCCCGCAGTTGATAAAGAGCGCCGTACTTTTCATTCTGGAAAAGAGTTCCTCATCGTACAGGTGATAGGTCTCCGGGCCGCCGGGCAGCACGTTGAAAATGACGTCCGCCCGGCCGACGGTCTCCTTCAGCCTGTCTTGTGTTATCAGTTCGTCTACGGTATCCGGCTTTGTGCCGGGTGTACGCTTTACACCGATCACATATGCGCCGAGTGCTTTTGCAAGTTTGGCGTAATAGTTTCCGATATCGCCGAGTCCAACCACAAGGACCGTGCTGTCTGCAATAGAAGACGTTCTTCCCTCCGCGCGCCATAGTCCTTGGTTTTGATTGTCTCTGTAATACGGAAGATTCTTCTCCAGCGACAGTGTAAGCGCAAGTCCGTGCTCGGCTACCGCTTTGGAATAAACACCCTTTGCATTGGTCAGGACCGTCTTTCTTGGGAGCAGGCCGGGGGTCAGGTATTGTTCATATCCGACGGAGCGGAGCGCAATGTACTTCAGCTTTTTGCAGGCTTTCAGTCCATCCGGTGGGCGTCCGCCTGCCGCAAGGATTATTTCCGCATCACGGAACTGTTCTTCCGTTGCCCGGCTGTCTGATGTATAGGAAAAGAAATTTCCGGGCGCGGTGTTTTCAAGTTCTTGCCGCAGGTCTTCTCTTAGGTCCATAAGGACCAGAATATTTTTCATCTCTTCCCCTCTTTTTTGCCGGTTCGCGGCTCTTTCCCTGGTGTCGGCGTCAGCTTTTCAGCGGACCTCTACGCTTTCCGGTCTGTCGCCCTCGCGTTTGGGAATGAACAGATCCATGTTGTAGCAGGGCTTGTCATACGGGTTTTCGATCCAGTGCATGGCGTTTGACGGGATCGTCATAAAGCATGCTGCGCCGTCATCGCTGCAGATGTCCGCATCAAACGTATAGACCTTTTCCTCCCCGTCGAGGACAACATGGAAATCGCACTTGCCCTTAACGATAATAACCGTCTGCTCATAATCGTGTGCATGCGGGCCGGGGACATGACCGGGCTGAATAACACCCATGGAAATCGTGCAGTGCTGACTGCCTTGATAAACTTTTCTTCTCACGGTCGGCTTGGGATTGAACCAGTCGCATTTTCCCCAATCAAGATGTTTTGCTTCCATTGTTCTGTCTCCTTTTTATTTTATTTTTGTTGCGCCTTTTCGGCGTCGTTATCTTTCGGCAAGGCCCATCAGCCACGCAGGATTGTCTACAAGCATCACACGCATCTGCTCTTGGGTCGCGCCGCACCTGTCCATAATGAGATCCGCGAATTTCTGCAGTCCGTCGACCGGAAGCATGTATTTTGTCTGGCCCAGATCCGAGTCGATCACAATGTTCCTGTATCCGACCTGTTCATAGATCTGCCGGACGATATCAAAGCTGAGATGATGCGGCGCCGGCTCGACATCGTCATAAACCAGGGCATTGAGTTCGATAAAAGCACCTTTTTTTGCCCAGCGCACACAATCCTCGATCGTCCCGTCTATCTCAAAGAACGGGTGGTTGACAAGGATTTTTCGGATACCGAGCTCGGCAGCCCTTTCCACGAGTTTATCTGTCTCTTCAACCGATCCGTGTCCGGTTCCAAGCGTAACATCCGGGTAGTAACTCGCCAAGAAGCGCAGCAGTTCCTCCACTTCGGGAAGCAACTCTCCTTTTTCGTCAAGGTAATAGATCGGCTTTTCCTCGATCTTCATTTTCCCTGCGCCGACGAATTTTTTTCCTTTGTGGTGCTCAATATGATTTCTGGCAGATACCGTCGGCATGAATACAATCTTCGCTCCCATCGCGCAGGCGGCATCGACAGCATAAAGATTGATCCCCCCGACCGAATTGTTCAGAACGATGCAGCCAAAAGCTTCACAGCTGCCGTCCCCGAGAAACTTTGTGATCATATCTGTACCCATCATCGTCGGGAAATAATGATCTTTTGCTACAAACGCACGGTATCCCCGCGCCTCCGCATCTTTCAGCATATCGCCGGCGTCCAGCTTTCTGGATGCAACCGAAGGACCGGAGTGAACATGAATATCGATCGTTCCGTGCATATCACACGCCATCTGTTAAGCCTCCTTGTTTTTATTATTCTTTGCGTCTGTTAAAGCGTCTGTCAAACCGCTTCGACGACGGTCGCCATTCCCATTCCGCCGGCAACGCAGAGCGTGGCCAAGCCAAGCTCGATTCCGCGTTTGCGCATCTCGTGAATCAGCGTCACGATGATGCGGCTTCCGGAAGACCCGATCGGGTGCCCCAGAGCGATAGCTCCGCCGTTGACGTTGATAATGTCTGTCCTGTCCTCCAGCCCAAGCGCACGAATACACGCGACGGACTGTGAGGCAAACGCCTCATTCAGTTCGATCAGCCCGATGTCCGACAGTGCAAGGCCATTCTGCTTCAGAATCTTTTCGGTCGCACTGATGGGCCCGAGCCCCATATAGCGCGGGTCCACGCCCGCACTGGCGATCGCGCGGATTCGCGCAAGAGGAGGAAGGCCGAGCTCTTTTGCTTTTTGTTCGCTCATCAGGATAAGTGCGGAGGCTCCGTCGTTTCGTCCCGAGGAATTGCCCGCTGTTACGGTGCCGCCGTCCGGTTTGAATGCCGGTTTCAGATTTCCGAGCGCTTCCATGGAAGTTGCCCGCGGGAACTCGTCCGTGTCAAAAAGGATGGCCGGCTTTTTTCTTCCTTGAGGAACGGTAAGCGGGATGATCTCATCCTTGAACCGGCCGGCTGAGATCGCAGCGGCCGCTTTCTCCTGTGAGGCAAGAGCAAATCGATCTTGATCCACCCTGCTGATCGCATATTTTTCCGCGATGTTTTCCGCGGTCATCCCCATGTTGAAGCGGCCGTAAATATCAGTGGGCTGCGAACAGAACTGCGCCTCCGTCAGCGAATCCTTCAGTTCCGTGTTCCCCGCTTTCAGGCCCCATCGCATGTTGGGCACATAATAAGGCGCATTGGACATGCTCTCCACGCCGCCGGCAAGGACGACTTCATTCTGTCCCGTCAGAATCGAATTCACGCCGTCTCGGACAGCAAGCATTCCGGACGCACAGGCGCACATCACGGTGTTGCCCGGCACGGTGTCCGGAATTCCCGCCTTCAGTGCGGCAAAGCGCGCGATATTGGAATGATCAGAAGACTGTCTGCACTGACCGAAAAAGACCTCATCAATGCAGTCGCTCTGGATGTTGGCGCGAGCAATGGCCGCTTTCATCATCTCTGTTGCCAGATCGCCGGCCGTCAGTGGGACCAGCGTTCCTCCGAATTTTCCGACCGCTGTCCGGCTGGCTTCCACAACAACACAATTCATCATATAATCCCCTTTCCGTCGCCTTACACGACCATGGGTCTCAATTTGTCCGAAACCCGATACTCCAGTCCGGTAATCTCTCTAATTTCCTCAAGACTGATCTCGGGCGCGAGCTTGATCAACGTGATCTGTCCGTTCTGAAAGGCGAACACGCCATATTCCGTGACGACATAATCGACTTTATTCTTCGCCGTTAGCGGGAGCGTGCATTCCCGGATCAGTTTTGGCCCGGTCTTACTGGTATGCGTCATGGCTATAATGACACGCCTCGCGCCACTGACAAGATCCATTGCGCCGCCAACGCCCAATTGCTTACCCCCGGGGATAATCCAGTTTGCCACATCCCCGTGCTGGTCCACCTCAAAGGCGCCAAGCACCGTCGCATCGATATGACCCCCGCGAATCATGCCAAAGGCCATCGCGCTGTCCATAAAGCAGCAGCCCGCCGTTTCGAGCACTGGCTGGCGCCCGGCGTTGATCAGGTCGGGGTGTGCATTTTCCTGCGACGTTACCGGGCCAACGCCCAACATGCCGTTTTCTGCAAGAATATAGACGTCATCTCTGGTGATATAGTTGGCAACCAGAGTCGGGATGCCGACCCCCAGATTCACGTAAGTATAAAAAGGATCTTCATTGATCAGCGCCGCCACATTTTTTGCGATTCTTTCCTGTTTTTCTTCTTTAGTAAAGGCCTTCATCAGTCGCCCTCCTTTACGATCGCATTTACGAAAACATGTGGAGTGACAATCGTTTCGGGGTCGAGAGTTCCTTTTTCGACGACCTCTTCCACCTCCGCGATCGTGCAGTCGGCAGCCATGGCCATCACAGGATTGAAATTCTGTGCAACCTTGCTGTATACCAGATTTCCTAGTTTGTCTGCCTTTTTTGCCTTGATTAGCGCGACATCCGTGTGGATCGCTTTCTCAAGAACGTATTTCTTCCCGTTGAATTCTCTCGTTTCTTTCTTCTTGCCCAGCTCAGTTTCTGCGGAAGTCGGCGTATAGTACGCTGCGATCCCCATACCGGCTGCCCGGATGGATTCTGCGAGGGTTCCCTGCGGGACCAGTTCCACTTCGATCTCGCCTCGATTATACGCCTCGATCGCTTCAGGGTTCCAGTTGTAATAACTTCCAATCAGCTTTTTCACCTGTCTGTTCGTCATCAGCCTTCCAAGCCCTTGGTTGGGAGATCCAAGGTCGTTCGATATGATCGTCAGATCCTTCACTCCTGAGGCAACAAGTTCGTCGACCAGTTTATCCGGGCAGCCGCGAAGACCAAAGCCGCCTATCATAACGCAATCTCCGTCCTTGATTTTTGCGATGGCCTCTTTTGCTGTCAGCAATTTGTCCATTTCTTTCTCCTATTACTTCTTTCTTTAATTTGGGTTGTGTTTTCAGGCAAGAATTCTCGGCAAAAGGTTTTGTCATCCTATCCTATGTAAATTCTATAAGCTCGTCTTATTTTTTGACAAGTCGATTATTTGGATTTATAATATCGATATTGTCGATATTATAAATCCAAATAAGGAGGGCTCTGTCATGAAGCAGGAAGCAATTGAAAGTTTTGTCTATATTGTCCACCATCAGACGATCTCTGCCGCCGCAGACGTTCTTTTTGTATCTCAATCTACCATCAGCCACCGTATTCAAATGCTGGAGCAGGAACTCGGCGTCAAACTGTTTGTCCGTGATAGAGGCTTTAAAAAGTTGGAGTTAACCGAAGAAGGCAAGAAATTTTATCCTCTTGCGCTTCAATGGCTCGATCTGAACGCTTCCATGTATCAGATCCATTCCTGCCCTTCCCTCGGGAAAGTCAGGATCGGAAGCATGGATAGTTTAAACCAGTTTCTGATCGCAGCCCCGATTTCCCAAATCCAGGAGGAGCTGCCCAATCTACAGATGCAGTTTGTCTCCTATCATTCACGGGAGATATACAATAAGCTTACTTCTCAGCAACTTGATATCGGATTCGCCTTTTATCCGGTTCATTATGACATCACGGCCACGCCCGTTTTCGATGAGCCGGTCTACATGATCTCTCTCCCGGGAAGCATTTATCCGGCTGGCGAGATCCATCCGTCCCAGTTGAAAAAAAAGGACGAGATTTTCTTTCCCTGGGATGAAAATCTCGTTCAGTGGAATCACGAATGGTGGGATGAACAGCAGCCGCCTTTTGTTTCCGTCGATTCTTGCGGTCTGTTGATGACGTTTATGAAAAACCCCGCAAACTGGGCTTTATGTCCCGCATCTGTAGCAACAAGCCTGCGGGCGCAGTACAATTTGGAGATCCACTCTTTCGCGGTGCCGCCTCCCCACCGAATCAGCTATCTTCTGCGAAGAAAAGCCCATCATGATTCGCCACCGTCAGAAGGTGTTGACGCCTTTGTCAAGTGCTTTTACAAGATTTTGGCTCGACATCCCTGGCGCTATGCAGGCGCTGTCACAGAAGATAAATAAGCGGTCGGCTTTCTCTCTTTTTTGCTCATCAACTTTTTCGATAATTGTACTATAAATAATCGATTTGTGCTCGTTCTTTATCTGTGATACTATTTGAGCGGAAGGATATTGCTTGATGATCGAAAGGGGAAAGATTATCGTTGAAAAATAACAATTGCGTTAAATACGATGCCTTATTCCAGCCGATGCAGATCGGTTCTCTTACCGTTCCGAACCGAATCATTCTGTGCGCCATGGGCGGCACCGCACCGATCGTAGACAATCAATATAACGGCAACCCTGAAAAGTTCTATTTAAACTGTGCGAAAAGCGGCGTTGGTCTCATTATTCCCGGCCTGTCGATCCTTACGGATAAATGGGGCCGGCCCGGCTGGCTGGATGAAGCCGGTGACGTTTTTCTCGGTCCTCTGAAGGACTTTGTGCAGCAGCTCCATGAAGAAACCTCAACAAAGTATATCCTCCAGTTGGGAGCGGGAATGGGACGCGGTCTGCGTGCAAACTTCGGCCTCACGCTTCCATATTTCAACTATTCTGCCGCAATGGTTGCACCGAGCGACGGACTTCCGAATGTTTTTGCACCTGAATTGAAGCACCGGGCTCTCACGAAAGATGAGATCCATAAGCTTGTCGATGTTATGATCAACAGCGCCGAGCTTGCCAAGGAGGCGGGCTGCGACGGTGTGGAGATCCACGCCATACACGAGGGCTATCTCCTTGACCAGTTCTCGATCTCCAACTATAATCACCGCACCGACGAATACGGCGGCTCTCTCGAAAACCGCCTCCGCATTTCTACCGAAATGATCACCGGGATCAAAAAACGCTGCGGCAGCGACTTTCCTGTCCTGATGCGCTACAGTGTGGCGAGCAAAACCGCCGGCTTCAACAAGAGTGTTCTCCCTGGCCAGGATTATATCGAGTGGGGCCGCGGTCTGGACGAAAGCATTTCTGTCGTGCGCATCCTGGAAGAGGCCGGGCTTGATGCGCTCGACTGCGACAACGGAACGTACGATTCCTGGCACTGGGCTCATCCGCCCACCTATATGCCTCAGGCCTGCAATCTGCCCGAAGCGGCGTATATCAAAAACTTTACCCATCTTCCTGTCTTTGTTTCCGGCAAGATGGGCGATCCCGACATCGCGCTTGATGCAGTTGCCTCGGGCAAAATCGACGCCGTGGCGCTTGCGCGTCCTCTGCTTGCAGACAACGAGTGGGCATGCAAGGTTCGCGAAGGACGGATCGATGATATCCGTCCGTGCATCGGCTGCCATAACGGATGTTTCGGCCGCCTTACCCGCGGGCTCAACGTTTCCTGTGCCCTCAACCCGCAGTCCCTGCAGGAGAGCAAATATACGCTCAAGGCAGAAAAATCCGACAAAAAAGTTGTTGTCGCGGGCGGCGGCGTCGGCGGAATGGAGGCTGCCCGTCTGTGCAAGATGAGAGGGATGGATGTCTCTCTCTATGAAGCCACCGATCATCTTGGCGGCGCTTTTCGCGCAGCTGCCACGCCGGAGTTCAAGGATGACGACAGAAAGCTCCTCGCCTGGTATGAAAAGCAGCTGAAAGATCTCGGGGTCCCGGTGTTCCTGAACACGGCCGTGGACAAAGCGCTTCTGGAAAGAGAAAAGCCCGATGCTGTTATCATTGCCACCGGTGCTGTCAAAAAGCGTATCCCCATCCCCGGTTTTGACCGTGAAAACGTATGTGACGCCAAAGAATATCTTCTCGAAAAGCGTCCTGTCGGAGAGAATGTTACGGTTATCGGCGGCGGGCTTACCGGCTGTGAGGTCGCCTATAAGATCGCACTTGACGGCAAAAACGTGTCCATGATCGAGATGGCGGACAATATTTTGCAGGTCCCCGACCTGTGCAAGGTAAATTCCTGGATGCTGCGTGATCTGTTGAATTTCCACAATGTCCACCTTTATACCGGGGCCGCCACCCGTGAGATCGGCAAGGACTATGTCACTTTCGAAAAGGACGGAGAGCTCCAGACGATATGCTCGGATAACGTCATCATGGCAATCGGATATAACCCGATCCCGATCGAGGTCACCCTCCCCGGCGTTCAGACCTTTGTGATCGGAGATGCCGATCATGTGGCAAATCTTCTGAATTCTGTCTGGGAGGCCACAGACGCTGTAAACAGCCTTTGATCTCCGGCCAATCGGATGTGCACAAAAATATCATGTTTGTTCAGTAAGGAGGGGTCTCTTTGGACGGGCAATGTGCTTTATGCGGATTGAGCAACAGTGTACGTATTTGCAAAAACGAGGAGGGAAAAGGCCCTGCGTTTTGCAGCACGAAGCTTTATCAGGATGTTATCGAGCAGGCGTTTGAAGAATACAAAAAAGAGGATATCGGCACCTTTGCGGCTGAGGCGGCACGACAGGAGGCCAGCGCCTATTCCCACGACCCCCGCACCGGTATGCTTATGCCGATCAAGCCAAGGATCGTTGAAACGATGGATTTCTGTCGTCGCATGGGATATCGGCGGATCGGGCTGGCATTTTGCGGCGCTCTTCACACCGAAGCTTCCGTCATATCAAATATATTTAAGGAGAATGGGTTCGAGGTCGTTTCGGTCATGTGCAAGGTTGGAGGTGTGGATAAGGCAAATCTCGGGCTGACCGGTGAGGAAAAGCTGCGGGGCGACACCTTTGAACCGATGTGCAATCCGATCTCTCAGGCGAAGATCCTCAACGCAAGCCATACGGAATTCAATGTCCTCCTTGGCCTCTGCGTAGGACACGATTCTCTTTTCCTGCGATACAGTGAAGCCATGTGCACGGTCCTTGCGGTGAAAGACCGCCTTCTCGGACACAATCCCTTGGCTGCCGTATACACGAATCACAGCTATTACGCATACTTGAGCGGGAAAAGTCTTCCCGTTGATGAAGAAGGTGCCGCAGCGGCAGATTGATCTGCTCGCAGGCGATGAAAGCATGACACAGAAGCAGGCTTACGGGTGTTCTCTCCCCCCTGTGAGCCTGCTTCTGTCTGTTTTTGTCCCTCTGCATTCGCTGGATACAGCCGACTTTTCCCAATGATTGCCTTTTCCTTCTTTGCTGTGTATAATGAAAGCACACCGCATTCCGAAAAGGAGTAGAACAATATGAAAGACGGCTCTGCCATGCAAATCAAGGAGCAAAAGGAGCTGGCCCGGCTCGACCGCGAGGCCGCGCGGCCGCAGTTCGCGCACTATCTGCTGTTTGTGATGGTCGTGCTGACGGTCATCTACATCGTCGACGAGATCACCTCGAACCTGAATGCGGCGATGCAGCCCTATGTGCTGTTCGACCTGTTCTCGATCACATCGCGCAGCGTCAATTCGTCGGAGTACACCGGCGCGATCAACACGGTCGCGCCGTGGCAGGTGGCCTCGAACCTGTTCCTGATCATCTCGCCGTTCTATAAGGCGCTGTCGGACAAGTACGGCCGCCGGCTGTTCCTGATGATCAACACCATCGGCATGGGCGTCGGGATGCTGATCGTCATGACGAGCCAGAGCGTCGTGCAGTATATCCTCGGCATGCTCGCGATGATGTTCTTCACGCCCAACGACATGCAGGTGCTCTATATCATGGAGACCGCGCCGAAGGCCAAGCGCGCGACCTACAGCTTTGTCGCCAAGGGCATCGCGCTCATCAGCGTGTCGCTCATCGGCGTGCTTTCCCACGCCTTTCTGCGCGAGGACGTGCCGGGCAGCTGGCGCATGGTGTATCTGATCCCGGTCGTCGTGGCGATCGTGATCGGCCTGATGTCCTATTTCCTCGTGCGCGAGACGCCGGTATTCCTCCAGCAGCGCCGCGCCTTTCTCTCGCTTAGCCCCGAGGAGCGCCTTGCCCGCGCCGAGGCCGACCGGAAAACCGGCGCGGCCGAGGAGGGCGGCGTGTTCCGCGCGCTGAAGTTCATCTTTACCAACCGCCAGCTCCGCTGGATCCTGATCGCGGGCTTCCTCTTCTTTGCCACGACCTTCTATACCTCGTACTACGCCACGGTGCTCGAGGGCGCCATGTCCACGGAGCTGGTCGCCGTCGCGCTGATCGTCTATCCCTTCTTCAACGGCCTTGTCACGATCGCGAGCGGCTTCTTCTCCGACCGGATGGGGCGCAAAAAGGTCTGTGTGCTGCTGGGCGGTCTCGCGCTCGTCGGGCTCGGGCTGTTTGTGGCGGCCTGCCGTCTCGGCTGGGGGCCGGTGGCCGCGGGCATCGCCTACGGCTGCTCGATCGGCGGGCTGTGGTCCATGTCCGACACGATCATCCTGACGATGCCGGCCGAGTCCTCGCCCTCCGGGATGCGCTCGTCCGTCATGGGGACGATCTCGGTGCTGATCGGCGCGGGCATGTTCATCGGCCAGATTCTCTTTATCGTGCTGCAGAACTTCCTGCCGATGGACGTGCTGTTCCTGCTGATCTGCCTGCCGTTCATGGCCCTGTCGCTGCTGGTGCTGCTGACCAAGGTCAAGGAGACACGCGACGTCGACCTCGACAGCATTACGGCGGACACCTATCGCTGAGGCGTATTCCCTCTCCTGCTATACAACAAAAGCGCCGCCCGGAATCTGGCAGATTCCGGGCGGCTTTGTTCTTTTTCATTATTCGTATTCGATCGTGGCGCAGGGCTTTGGCGTGAAGTCGTAGAGCACGCGGTTGACGCCCTTGACCTCGCTCGTGATGCGGCTGACGAGCTTCTGCATCAGGGCAAAGGGGATCTCCTCGACCGTGGCGCTCATCGCGTCGGTCGTGTTGATCGCGCGGATGATGCAGGCCCACTCGAAGACGCGCTTGCCGTCGCGGATGCCGGTGGACTTGAAGTCCGGCACGACGGTGAAGTACTGCCACACCTTGCCGGCAAGACCGGCGGCGGCGAACTCCTCGCGCAGGATGGCGTCGGCCTCGCGCACGGCCTCGAGACGGTCGCGCGTGATGGCGCCGGGGCAGCGGACGCCGAGACCCGGGCCGGGGAAGGGCTGACGGTTGACCATGCCCTCGGGCAGACCGAGCGCGCGGCCGACCTCGCGGACCTCGTCCTTGAAGAGGATGCGCACGGGCTCGACCAGCTCGAACTGCAGATCCTCCGGCAGGCCGCCGGCGTTGTGGTGGGCCTTGATGCCGTGTTCGCTTTCGAGGATGTCGGGCCAGATCGTGCCCTGGCCGAGGAAGGTGATGCCGTCAAGCTTGCGGGCCTCTTCGGCAAAGACGTCGATAAACTCGCTGCCGATGATCTTCCGCTTCGTCTCGGGATCGGTCACGCCGGCGAGCTTGTCGAGGAAGCGGTCGGTCGCGTCGACATAGATGAGGTTGGCGTCCATCTCGTCGCGGAATACGCGGATGACCTGCTCGGGCTCGCCCTTGCGGAGCAGACCGTGGTTGACGTGGACGCAGGTGAGCTGCTTGCCGATCGCGCGGATCAGCAGCGCCGCGACAACGGACGAATCGACGCCGCCGGACAGGGCGAGAAGGACCTTCTTGTCGCCGATCTGGGCGCGGAGCATCTCGATGCGCTCATCGATATACGCCCTCGCCAGCGCAGGGGTGTTGATGCGCTGCATGCCTTCGGGTCTGGATTCCAGTGCCATAGCTTTATCCTCCGTTTTTTCTATGAATTAACGGGTTTATTATAGTCTCCCCGGTACGCTCGGCGCAACGGGAAACTCAGCGTGCGAGCGTAAAAATTATGGGGCTGCCGCCGCAGAAAACTTGTCCGTTTTTCACAACGACCCGGCCGCCGTCGATCAGATTCTCATATTCTCCGTCCGGCGCGTCGACGGCGACGGTCGCGCTCTTTGCCCGCAGCGAGAAGACGCCGACCGTGTGGCTGTCAGGGCCGAAGCGCTCCATGACGGCGATCGCGTGCTTGTCGTCGGCCGCGGCGGCAAAGTGGGTCTCTTTCCCCGCGCGCTCCTTTTTGATTGCCGCGAGGCGGGCAAGGCGCGCGCTGATGTCGCGCCCGGAGCGGGGGAACACCTCGCGCTCGAAGAGGCTGGGCTGGTGGGTGCAGGAAAACTCCTGTCCGGCATAGAGCAGCGTCGTTCCCTTGAGCAGGAAGAGCATCGCGGTATAGTTCTCCCGCGCCCGCTCGTCTGTGACGCGGGAGGCGATGCGCGGCTGGTCGTGGTTTTCGAGGAAGCGCAGCTTGTTGTAGTTCTCGCGGTAAAGCGCCTCCTGGAAGTTCAGCTGCTCGCAGAACTCGTGCAGCAGCCCCTCGCCGGTGAGGAAGCGTTCGAAGCTCTCCCACACGTCATACTGGTATTCGATATCAAAGGCGTCGTACGCCTCGCTGTCGCGCGAAGAAGTAAAGCCCTCGCGCCGGGCATAGTTGCCAAAGCTCAGATGGACGCTCTCGGCCAGCCACACGCAGCCGGGATTGACCTCGGCCACGGCCTTGCGCGCCGCCCGCCAGAAGTCCAGCGGCACAAACGAGGCCACGTCGCAGCGGAAGCCGTCGACGATCGACGCCCAGAAGCGGAGCGTTTCGATCTGATAGTCCCAGAGCGCGCGGTTGCGGTAGTCGAGGTCGATGACATCGGCCCAGTCGCCGATCTTGTTGCCGAGCTTTCCCTCCGCGTCGCGGTAATAAAAATCCGGATGCTCGCCGAGCAGCACGGCGTCGGGCGAGGTGTGGTTGTAGACCACATCGATCATGACCTTCATGCCGCGGCGGTGGATCTCGTCGCAGAGGAAGCGGAACTCCTCCATGCTGCCGTAGGCGGGGTTGGTCGTGCGGTAGTCGCGGTTGGCATAGGGGCAGCCGAGGCTCCCCTTTTTGCCCTTTTCGCCGATCGGATGGATCGGCAGGAACCAGATCCAGTCTGCGCCCAGCGCGCGGATGCGGTCAAGGTCCGGGATGATCGAGAGGAAGGTCCCTTCCTCCGTATGCGCGCGGACATAGACGGAATAGATCACCTGCTCCTGCAGTACGGCGGGGGTGTTGTCAGCCATTGTTCGTTTCTCCTTCCTGTGCTTGTGCTTCCGATTCATCGGTCGGTGCCGTCGTTTCCGCCGGCTCTTCGGTCGGCTCCGGCGTGGCCGGTGGCTCGAGCGGCTCGATCGAGAGGAAGTAATAGTTCTCCAGCGTTCCGCTGCGCTCGACGGAATAGAAGTCGCCCGGATCGAGCACCCAGCCGCCGTCGCATTCAACCGCCGGACAGCCGAGGAAGGCCGTCATCTCCTCGTCCGGCTCGTTTACGCCCTTTTCATAGGCGTCGCGCCAGGTAAAGTAGCGGTCCATGCGCACCTTGGTGTACATCTCGCCGCCGTCGATGAGCAGATAGCGGCACTGCCGTCCGTCCGGGCCGGGGCCGATCAGCCGGATCGCGCCGCCCCAGTCGTCATCTGGGCCGAAGTCGACAAGCCGCGTGCAGGGGATCGTAAAGCCGCCGCGGCCGGAGGCGCCGGTGATCGGCACGTCGACGATCCTGTCCGGCAGAAGCGAGGCAAAGCCCGCCTCGGACAGGCCGCGCAGCAGCCGGAAATGCCTGTCATAGGTCGTGCGGATCAGCTTGAGACAGCGCTCCTTCAGCTCCTCGTCCGCACCGGGGTTGAGGTCGGTATAGATGATCTGGCCGTCCTCGTCGTGGCCGGCGTGGACGCGCGCCGTGATCGACACGACGTCGGAGCCGAGCTGGCGGCCGATCGAGATGCCGATGAGCGCGTCGTCGTTTTCGTTGACCTGGCTCTCGTCGCGGTAGAGGAAGACGACCTCGCTGCCGGTGTTCTCCAGAATGGTATAGGCGTCCCGCTCGCCGGTGTTGATCCAGCTGCCGACGTTGCCGTACCAGGGCATGCGGCTGATTTTGGCGCCGGGCCACACGCGGATCTCGAGATAGCTGTCGTAAAACCAGCGTCCCTCCGCTCCGCCGCCGCCCTCCATGCGCTTGAGGGTGATGAGCGCCGTGTCATCGATATGCCGCAGCGATTCCACCTCAAAGGTCCCGTCGCCGGGCATGCTGTGGATGCCGACAAGCTGCATGGCGAGATCGTCGCCTATCTGCCAGCTCACCTCGTCGTTCTGCAGCCGCCACAGCGAATAGACCGCCGGGAAAAACGGATCGGCCGCGCCGCGGACCATGCTGTACTGCCGCTCGCCTTGCGGCAGGAACTCGGCGGCCGGGACGGGCGTCTCCGCCGCGGGGAGCTCCCCGCCCTCGATCGGCGCGTCGGACAGCGTCGGCGGCGTCGGTGCGCCGCTCTCTTCCTCGACCGGGGCCGAAACGAGCGATACCACGACCGCCGCGGCCACGATCACGACCGCCGCCGAGAGCAGCATGCCGATCTTCTTCCAAAAGCCGGCCTTGAAGAAGCCGACCAGCCAGGCGACCGCGACGACGAGCAGCACCGCGAGGGCAATGAGCGTCGCCTTGTCGGCAAGCGTGGCCGTCCCCGCGCTCCACTCATGCAGGATGCGCGAGGTCTCCCCCGCGCGGGAGAGCAGTCCGCGCAGCTTGTCCCACAACAATTCCAGATCCCGTAAGATCGTTTCTGCCATGTTGATACTCCTTTGAGCGTTTATCGAACACAACGCCGGAGCGCTGCCTCCGGCCTTGTCTTAATTCATAACTGTATTATTATAAGCCTGCTCCCGCCGTCCGGTCAAGAAAAACGCGGCGCGACAAGGAAAAACGGGCCCTTTGGGCCCGTTTTTCCTTGTTCGGTTGCAGGTATGTTCAGAACATCGTGATATAGGCGTCGCGCTCGGCGCCGACGGAGACGTACTTGATCGGGCAGCCGATCTTGTCCTCGATATAGCGGATATAGTCCAGCGCCTCTTTCGGCAGATCCTCCTTCGTGCGGCAGAGGGAGATATCGCAGCAAAAGCCCGGGAGCGTCTCGTACACGGGCTTTGCGGCCTCCAGCTCGTCGATGTCGGCGGGGAAGACGTCGGTGAGCTTTCCGTTCACCTCATAGTGGGTGCAGACGGGGATCTCCTTGAGATAGCTCAGCACGTCGAGCTTTGTCAGCGCGATGTAGGTGCAGCCCTGCATCTGCGCGCCGTAGCGGGAGGCCACCACGTCAAAGCCGCCCACGCGCCGCGGTCTGCCGGTCGCCGCGCCGTACTCGCCGCCCGCCTCGCGCAGGGCGTGCGCCTCGTCGCCGAAGAGCTCGCAGGTGAACGGGCCCTCGCCGACGCAGCTCGAGTAGGCCTTCATGATGCCGATCGACTCGTCGAGCTTTGCAAAGGGGATGCCCGCGCCGATCGGGGCGTAGGCCGCGAGCGTCGTCGAGGCGGAGGTATAGGGATAGATGCCGAAGTCGATGTCGCGCAGCGCGCCGAGCTGGGCCTCGAAGATGACGGATTTTCCCTCCGCGATCGCGCCGCTCAAAAACTCGGTCGTGTTGCAGACATAGGGCGTGAAGGGCCTGCCGTATTTCTCGAGCCAGGCCATGATCTCGTCGATCTCGACGGGGCTGTGGCCATAGCCGCGCTCGACCGTCAGATTCTTCCACTCCAGGATGCCCTCGAGCCGCTCGCGCAGCGTCTCCCAGTGCAGGAGGTCGCCCATGCGGATGGTCTTTTTCATGTATTTGTCGGCATAGACCGGCGAGATGCCGCGGCGCGTCGAGCCGAACTTCTTGTCGCCCAGACGGTCCTCCTCGAGGCCGTCGAGCAGCTTGTGGTACGGCATGCAGATCGTCGCGCGGTCGGAGATCTTCAGATGCTTCGGCGTGATCTCGATGCCGCCCTCGCGCAGACGCTCGGCCTCGCCGTAGAGATGCTCAAGGTCGATGACGATGCCGGGACCGAGGACGTTCGCGGTCTCATCGCGCAGGATGCCGGAGGGCATCAGATTCATGATGAACTTGCCCTTTTCATTGATGACCGTGTGTCCGGCGTTGTTCCCGCCCTGATAGCGGACGACCACGTCATATTTCTCGCTCAGAAGGTCGACCATGCGGCCCTTTCCCTCGTCGCCCCAGTTGGTTCCTACGATCGCTGTCAGCATGTCTTTTTCTCCTTTTTATACGTTGATCTCGGCCTTCGCGCCGAGCTCGTTTTTGTTCTCTTCCAAAATCGGCCGTACCGTCCCGGCCAGGAAACGGCGGCACTGCCGCTCGGCGAGACCGGTAAAGGCCGCCGGGTCGGCGATGGCGTCCAGCTCCTCCCGTGTCAGGGAGAACAGCGGGTCGGCCGCGATGCGCGCCATCAGATCGTTTTCGCGCCCATACTCCTTGACCTCGGCCGCGGCGGCGACGCTATGCCGCCGGATCGCCTCGTGCAGGGTCTGGCGGTCGCCGCCCTTTTCGCGCACACAGTACATCAGGATGTTCTCCGTGGCCATGAAGGGGATCTCGTCGCGCAGGTGCTTTTCCACGACGGCGGGGTAGACCCTCATGCCGCGGGCGACGTTGATGACGAGGTTCAAAACCGCATCGGCGCAGAGGAAGGCCTCCGGGATGCTGATGCGGCGGTTGGCCGAGTCGTCCAGCGTACGCTCCAGCCACTGGGTCGCGGCGGTGACGGCGGTGTTCTGCACGTCGCAGATGAGATAGCGCGCAAGCGAGCAGATCCGCTCGGAGCGCATCGGGTTGCGCTTGTAGGCCATGGCCGAGGAGCCGATCTGATGGCTCTCGAAGGGCTCGTCGATCTCCTTGAGATGGCTCAAAAGCCGGATATCGGTGGCGAATTTCGACGCGCTCTGCGCGATGCCGGAGAGCACCTGCAGCACGGCGAAGTCCGCCTTGCGGGTATAGGTCTGGCCGGAAACGACCTGGCAGGCGGAAAAGCCCAGCTTCTCCGCGATCATCGCCTCGAGCCGTTCGGCCTTTTCCGCGTCGCCGTCGAACAGGGCGAGAAAGCTTGCCGCCGTGCCGGTCGTGCCCTTGCAGCCGAGAAGCTTCAGCTGCGAGAGCTGAAAATCGAGCTGATCGAGGTCAAAGAGCAGGTCGCCTATCCACAGGCACGCCCGCTTGCCCACGGTCGTGGGCTGGGCGGCCTGGAAGTGGGTGTAGGCCAGCGTCGGCAGCGCGGCGTTTTTTTCCGCAAAGTCCGCCAGCGCGGCGATCGCGTCCAGCAGCAGACGGCGGATGAGGCGCAGGCCCTCGCGCATGCGGAGGATATCGGTGTTGTCCCCGACATAGCAGCTCGTCGCGCCGAGATGGATGATACCCCGTGCCTTCGGGCAGGCCTCGCCGTAGGTCAGCACGTGCGCCATCACGTCGTGGCGCACCTCGTGCTCGTGGCGGGCGGCGGCATCATAGTCGATGTCGAAGATATGCGCGCGCAGCTCACCCAGCTGCTCGTCCGTGATCGGCAGCCCCAGCGCCTGCTCGCTCTCCGCCAGCGCGACCCAGAGCCTGCGCCAGGTGGAGAACTTCCAGTCGTCGGAGAAAAGCCTTTTCATCTCCTCGTCGGCATAGCGGCCGCAGAGCGGATTCTCGTAAAATTCGTGCAAGGTCATTCTCCTTCCGTATAAACAGCGGTGCCGGTGCGTTTGTGCCCGCTCTGGCGGTGGTAGCGCTCGATGATCGCGCGGTCCTTTTCACTCGCCGTGCCGGCGAGGATATATTCGTCGATCGCGGCGTAGCTCACGCCCATCTCCTGCTCGTCGGTCTGGCCGTCAAAGAGCCCGGCCGAGGGCGCCTTGTCGATGATCTGCCGCGGCGCGCCGAGATATTCGAGAAAGGCAAACACCTCGCCCGCCGTGAGGTCGGCGATGGGGTTAAAGTCGCTCGCGCCGTCGCCCCACTTGGTGTAATAGCCCATATAGCGCTCGCTGCGGTTGGAAGTGCCGGCGACGAGCAGCCCCTCGTTTGCCGCGACGGCGTAGAGCGCCGTCATGCGCAGACGCGGGGCGAGGTTGATCTTCGCCGCGTCGGAAAGCGTCTCTTCGCCGCCGAGCGCGGCCATCAGCGCCTCCCGCGTCGGGGAGAGGTCAAGCGTGCGCGTTTCGATCCCATAGGCGTCGGCAAGCGTTTTGGCGTCCGCGGCGTCGGCGCCGTAATTGCGCTTTGAGCCGCAGGGCAGGATCAGCCCCACCGTCTTGTCGCAGGCCGCCTTGCACAGGATGCCGACAAGCGCGCTGTCCTTGCCGCCGGAGTTGCCGAAGACCACGCCTTTTCCGTGGGCGCTCTCGACGAGCGCATGGATCCAGGCGATGCGCTTTTGAAATTCGCTTTCGTAATCTCTCATGCTCTTCCCTCCCGGTGCGGCAAAGCCTTACCTTTCTATTATCCTTCTATTCGCGGCGAAAATCAATCTTTTTATGCGTTGTTTTTTGTTTTTCTCGTCTGTCCGCCTGTGCGGCGGTTGACAGGCGCGGGCGCGCCGTGTATAATCATTCCGCCTATGAAAACAGTAGGAATTGCAGGAGCATACCATGATCACGAAAGCCCTTCGATGTCCCTCCTCCCGCTTGAGGCATACAATACAAACGGGAAGGGATCGATATTATGTTTGAAGATATGAAAGAACTGGTCGCCGCCTACAAGGCGCGCGATCCCGCGGCGCGCAGCACGCTGGAGATCTTGCTGCTCTACCCCGGCGTCCGCGCGGTGAGAAGTCACCGCCTGGCCCACTGGTGCTATAATCACAAGCTGTTTTTCCTCGCGCGGCTCATCTCCCAGCGCAGCCGCCGCCGCACCGGCATCGAGATCCACCCCGGCGCGAAGATCGGCCGCCGTCTCGTTATCGACCACGGCATGGGCATCGTCATCGGCGAGACCGCCGAGATCGGCGACGACTGCCTGATCTTCCACGGCGTGACGCTGGGCGGCACGGGCAAGGACGTGGGCAAGCGCCACCCGACGATCGGCAACAACGTGCTCATCGGCACGGGCGCCAAGGTGCTGGGGCCCTTCAAGGTCGGCGACAACAGCCGCGTGGCGGCAAACTCGGTCGTCCTCAGCGAGATCCCGCCCAACAGTACCGCCGTCGGCGTGCCGGCGCGCATCATCCGCATCGATGGGAAAAAGGTCAACTATGTCGGCGACGTCGACCATGTCAGCGTGTCCGACCCCGTGGGGATGGAGCTGGCCGCGCTGCGCAGGGAGCTGGACGATCTGCTGGCGCTGCGCGAAGAGGAAAACCGCAACATCCTGTAACAACAAAAGGAGCTGCTTTGCAGCTCCTTTTTTCGTTATTCCACGCTCTCGACCGTGAGCGTGCCGCCCGCCACGCGAAAGCGCACGGTCAGCGAGGCAAAGCTCATGGCGTATACGCGCTCCGGATCGCTGTGGTAGCGCGGGCGCGGGTCGTTTTCGAGCACGCCGCGCAGCGCCTCCCGCTTGTCCGGCGGGATCGTTTCAAGCGCCGCGGCCGGGAAGACCACCTCGAGCTTTTCCCCGGGGTCGGGCGCGAAGCCGCCGACGGCGTCGGGGCGGCAGTCGGCATAGGGCAGATAGGGCTTGACGTCGAAAATCGGCGTGCCGTCCATGAGGTCGGCCCCCGCGACGAGCAGCACCGCGCCCTTGTCCGGCGTCTTTTCCACGCCGAGCAGCCGCACGCAGCTGAGCCCCAGCGCGTTGGGGCGGAAGGGCGAACGCGTGGCGAACACCCCTAGGCGCGTATTGCCGCCGAGGCGCGGCGGCCGCACCGTGGGCGAGAAGTCGTCGCGCACGTTTTCGGAAAACTGCCAGATCAGCCAGAGATGCGAAAAGCCCTCGATGCCGCGCAGCGCCTCGTCATTGCGGTATTCGCCGTCGAACACGACGCGTGCGCGCAGCTCCCCGACGATGCCCGCCTGGCGCGGGATACCGAACTTTTCGGGAAAGTCGCTTTCGATATGCGCGATGGGGCGGATCGTGACCTCGTTCATAAATAGGCCCTCAGGGCCGAGACGGCCAGCATCGACACGCCGTTGACGGTCATATGCAGAAAGATCCCGGTCCAGATCGAATCGGTTTTTTCATACACCCGCGCGAGCAGAAAACCCGCGGGCAGGTATTGCAGCACATACAGCCAGGCCGTCGGGTCCTTCGCGGCGAAGCTCCACACGTGATAGACGGCGAAGAGCAGCATGCTCGCGCCGTAGGCCGCGATGCGGCTGTATTTCCGCACAAGGCCGAACACGCCGCCGCGGAACATCGGCTCCTCGACCAGCGGTGCGAGGAAGACCGCGACCGCCGCCGTACGGCTTATATCATTCCCCGCCATGGAAACGATCGCGGCGTTGTTGGGGTTGTCGGTCCGCTCGATCGCGAGCAGCGCCAGATTGATCACAAGATTGCACAGCAGCAGCGTGCCGTAGGCCTTGGCGATCTCCAGCAGCACGCCGGGGCCGTAATCGCACAGCGCGTCGAACTCCCGCCGCAGAAAGCGCCACAGGAAGCAGAGCATGAACGCCGTGCCGATGGCATAGTAGATTACGTTGATCGTCACGGTGTCGAGCGCGCGCAGGAAGGGAAGCGCGCCGAGAGCTTTGGGCAGCAGGTAGACGTGCACCGGGATATAGCCCAGCGCCGCGGCGCGCTCGAGCGTCGTCATGCGGCTGGTAAAGCCGCGCGGTTTTCTCTCCTCCATGTCCGCTCAGCCCCTGGCCTTTCGCTGCAGCTCAAAGAGCAGGTTCATCGCCTCAATGGGCGTGAGCGTGTTCAGATCGGTCGCATTCAGGATGTCGCGCACCTCGTCGCCGCCGACGTCGGCAAGGCTGATCTGCCCGTCCTCCGCCTTTTTCACGCCGCCGCCGAGCGCGGCCGTGCCGCCCGCGGTCAGCTCCTTGAGATAACCCTTGGCCTTGCCGATGATGCTGTCGGGCAGACCGGCGAGCTTGGCGACCTCGATGCCGTAGCTGTCGTCGGCCGCGCCGCGAACGATCTTGCGCAGGAACACCAGCGTGCCGCCCTGCTTTTTGGCCGTGATGTTATAGTTGCGCACGCCCGCGATCTCGCCCTCCAGGGCAGAGAGCTCGTGGTAGTGCGTGGCGAACATGGTCTTTGCGCCGAGACGGCGCTTGTCGGCACAGTATTCGAGCACCGCGCGGGCGATGGCCATGCCGTCAAAGGTCGAGGTGCCGCGGCCGATCTCGTCGAGGATCAGCAGCGAGAGAGGCGTCGCGTGGGCCAGGATGTTCGCCATCTCGTTCATCTCCACCATGAAGGTGGACTGGCCGGAGGCGAGGTCGTCCGAGGCGCCGATGCGCGTGAACACGCGGTCGACGATGCCGATGAGCGCGCTCTTGGCCGGGACGAAGGAGCCCATCTGCGCCATGAGCACGATCAGCGCCGTCTGGCGCATATAGGTGGATTTACCGGCCATGTTGGGGCCCGTGACGATTGCGACGCGGTCATCGGTGTCGTTTAAGGTCGTGTCGTTCGGGACAAAGAGGATATCCTTCATCGTCTGCTCGACGACAGGATGGCGTCCCTCGACGATGCGCAGCGTGCGCGAGGTGTCCACCTCCGGCTTCGTATAGCCGTTGCGCACGGCCACCTCGGCGAGCGAGCAGAGCGCGTCGAGCCGCGCGACCGCGGCGGCGGTGGCCTGGACGCGCTCGACCTCGGCGGCGACGGCGTCGCGCACCTCGCAGAAATAGCGGTATTCAAGCTCGTTGATCCGGTCGCGCGCGGTCAGCAGCGTGTTTTCCAGCTCCTTGAGCTCCTGGGTGAAGTAGCGCTCGTTGGACACGAGCGTCTGCTTGCGGATGTAGTCGTCGGGGATCGTCTCCTCCCCGGCGGATTTGGGCACGTCGATGAAATAGCCGAAGACCTTGTTATAGCCGACCTTCAGCTTTTTGATGCCGGTGCGCTCGCGCTCGCGCGCCTCCAGCTCGGAGACGAGCCGCGCGCCGTTGTCGCGCACGTCGCGCAGATGGTCGACCTCCTCGGAATAGCCGGGGCGCAGCACCCCGCCCTCGCGCACGGAAAAGGGCGGCTCTTCGCAGATCGCCTCGTCGATCCGGCGGCGGACGTCCTCGAGAACGTCCATCGCGCCGATCTCGCGCAGCTCGAGCGAGCGGAACGGGGCGAGCTGCCCGGCGAGGCGCGGCAGCACCGCGCAGCAGTTGCAGAGCGAGCGCAGATCACGTCCGCCCGCCGTGCCGTAGACCGTGCGGCCGATGAGGCGCTGCATGTCGCCGATCTCCTTTAAGGTCAGCATGATCTCGCCGCGCGCGACGTTGTCGCGGTACAGCTCGTCCACCGCCGTGAGACGGCGGCCGATGGCCACGGCACTGAGCAGCGGCCGCTCGACCCACGCGCGCAGCAGCCGCCCGCCCATGGGCGTGCGGGTCTTGTCGAGCACCCAGAGGAGCGAGCCGCGCTTTTCGCCGCTGCGCAGCGACTCGGTCAGCTCCAGGTTGCGGCGCGTCGTCCAGTCGAGCTCCATGAACCGCCCGCCGGAAAAGACGTCGAGCCGGCCGATGTGCGCCATGTCGCATTTCTGCGTTTCGGCGATATAGCCCAGCAGCGCGCCAGCGGCGCAGACGGCGGCCGGCGCTTCGCCCAGCCCGCTCTCGTCCACGTCGGCAAAGCCGAACTGGCGGCACAGGCGCACCGAGGCGCCGAGGTATTCAAAGCCGTCGCCGCCGCTTTCGATCATCGCGTCGAGCTTTTTCGTCAGGAACGAGACGATCGTGCCGTCGCTCTCGGCGCCGAAGGAGAGGATCGCCTCGCGGGGAGCGAAGCGGCCCAGCTCGTTGACGATGTGGCTCACCGCGTCGGTCTCATAGCTGGCGCAGCAGAACTCGCCCGTGGAGATGTCGCAGAAGGCCGCGCCGCCGCGGCCGCCCTCGAGGTAGACCGCGCAGAGGTAATTGCTTTTCCCCTCCTCGAGCATCGAGCTCTCCGTGACCGTGCCGGGGGTGATGATGCGGATGACGTCGCGGGAGACGAGCCCCTTGGCCAGCGCGGGGTCCTCGGTCTGCTCGCAGATGGCGACCTTGTAGCCGCGGGCGATCAGGCGGGCGATATAGGCCTCGGCGCTGTGGTAGGGCACGCCGCACATCGGCGTGCGCTCCTCGGGATCGGCGACGTTGCGGTCGCGCGTCGTCAGCGCGAGATCCAGCTCACGCGAGGCGACCTTGGCGTCGTCGTCGAACATCTCATAAAAATCGCCAAGCCGGAAGAAGAGCAGACAGTCCTTGTGCTGCTCCTTGATCTCGTTGTACTGCCGCTTCATTGGCGTAAGTTCGGCCATGGTCAATTCTCCGTTTCTGTTTTTTTCGCTGCGGGGATCCGTCTCAGGATATCCTCGCACACGCCGGAAAAGTTTTGTGCGACCGCGTTGTTCGGATAACGGACAACCGCGATCCCTTTTTCCGCAAAAGCTTTTTCTCTTCTTTGATCGTATTCCAGCCCGGCTTCTTCATAATGCTGCGAGCCGTCCAGTTCGATGGCAAGCCGGCAGGATGGGATGTAAAAATCCGCTATGTAACAGCCGATCCTTGCCTGCCGCTTGACTGTTACGGGGAGTGTCCTGAGGAAGCCGAACCAAAGCTTTCGTTCTTCCTTTGTCATGTTTTTCCGAAGTTCACGGGCATACTGCCGCAGACGCGGCGCATAGTATTCCATTTGCTTTCCTCCGGCCGTCCGGACCTTTTCCCACTTTCCGAAAGCGTCTGACCTTCCCCGCGCACGGGGAAGGGGGACCGCGTCAGCGGTGGATGAGGTCCCTTTTCTCGTGTCCTTAGACAGCCTTTGGGAGACCTCATCCGCCCCAGTGTGCGCACTGGGGCACCTTCCCCGTGCGCGGGGAAGGCTATTTTATGCAAGCTCTCCGTAAAGCGCCCAGGTGTTGGAGGCGGTGATCTTCACCTCGGCGAACTGCCCGATCAGGCCCTTGTCGCCGCGCAGGTGCACAAGTCTGCCGCCGTTCGTGCGGCTCGAGAGGTTGTACTCCTCCTTGCCCGTCTCGCCGTCAATGAGAACGCGCAGCGTTTTCCCCTCGTATTCCTTGTGCTTCTCGCCGGAGATGCGGTTTGCAAGCTCGGTGAGCGCGTCGAAGTGCTTCTGCTTGTCCTCGCGCGTATAGGGATCCGGCATCGTCGCCGCGGGCGTGCCGACGCGCTTGGAGTAGATAAAGGTGAACATCGCGTCGTAGCGCACCTCCTCGCACAGCGAGAGCGTGTCGGCAAAGTCCTCCTCCGTCTCGCCGGGGAAGCCCACGATGATGTCCGTCGTGATGACGATGTCCGGCATATAGCGCCGCGCCGTCTCGATCTCCGATAGGTACTTTGCGCGGTCGTAATGGCGGTTCATCTGCTTTAAGATCCGGTCGCTGCCGGACTGGACCGGCAGGTGGATGTGGTGGGCGCACTTTTCGCACTCCGCCATCGTGCAAAAGAGCTTCTCCGTCGCGTCGCGCGGGTGGCTCGTCATAAAGCGGATCCGGAAATCACCCGGGATGTCGTTGATCATCCGGATCAGATCGGCAAAATCGACGCCGCAATCGAGGTCCTTGCCGTAGGAATTGACGTTCTGCCCCAGCAGCGTGATGTCCTTATACCCGGCGGCGACAAGCTCGCGCGCCTCGGCTACGACGTCCTCCGGCAGACGCGAGCGCTCGCGTCCGCGGACATAAGGGACGATGCAGTAAGTGCAGAAGTTGTTGCAGCCGTACATGATCGAAAGCCAGGCCTTGACCTTGCCGTCGCGGCGCACCGGGATGCCCTCGGCCACGGCGCCGTCGTCCTTTTCGGCGGCGAAGACGCGCCTGTGCTTTTCCATGACCTGCTCGAGCAGCTCCGGGAAACGCCACAGCTCGTGCGGGCCGAAGACCAGATCGACCACCGGATAGGACATCTTGATCTTCTGTGCCATGTGCTCCTGCTGGACCATGCAGCCGCAGACCGCGATGATCTGCCCCGGCCGCGCCTTTTTCGAGTGGGTCAGCGCGCCGACGTTGCCCAGCACGCGCATCTCGGCGTGCTCGCGCACGGCGCAGGTGTTCACGACGATCACGTCGGCCTGAAACTCGTCCTGGGTAAAGCCGTAGCCCATCTCGGCGAGATAGCCGCGCAGCTTTTCGCTGTCGGCCTCGTTCTGCTGGCAGCCGTAGGTGTCCACCATCGCGAGCGGACGGGCGCCGTCTGACGTGACGCGCTCGAAGATCCGCGCGCAGATCGCCTGCTGGCGCTCGATTTCCTTTTCGTCGATCGTTTTTCTGATGTAAGCCATAAAAATTCCTCTCCGGACGAAAAAAAGATCCATATAATATCAGTTTATAATAGCATAAAAGGTGTGGAAAATTCAACCGCAATCCGATATAATAGGGGTATCGAACCAACAGGAGAAAACCGCTATGAGTGTTATCAATATCCTCTCCCCCCATGTGGCGGACATGATCGCCGCCGGCGAGGTCGTCGAGCGCCCTGCCTCCGTGATCAAGGAGCTGTGCGAAAACGCGCTGGACGCCGGGGCGAAGAACGTCACCGTCGAGATCCGCGGCGGCGGCGCGACTTTGATCCGCGTGACGGACGACGGCTGCGGCATGTCGCCGGAGGACGCGGGCGTCGCCTTTCTGCGCCATGCGACGAGCAAGCTGCACGACGAGCGCGGGCTTGAGGCCATCGCGACGATGGGCTTCCGCGGCGAGGCGCTTGCCGCCATCTCCGCCGTGTCCAAGATCCGTCTTGTCACGCGCGAGCACGGCGCGGCCGAGGGCACGCTCGTCACGCTCGAGGCCGGCGAGATCACGGAGATGCAGCCCTTCGGCTGCCCCGAGGGCACGACGATGGAGGTGCGCGAGCTTTTCTACAACACCCCCGCACGCCAGAAATTCATGAAATCCGACCGGGCCGAGGCCTCCGCCTGCCAGGCGGCGGCGCTGCGTTGCGCGCTGGCGCACCCCGAGGTCTCCTTCCGCTTTATCCGCGACGGCGAGGAGCAGTTTTTCTCCCCCGGCGACGGGCGCGAGGATTCGTGCATCTATTCCCTGCTCGGGCGCGCGGTCGCGACCGACATGCTCAAATGCACCGGTGACAACGACGGCGTGCGCGTGTCGGGCTATGTCTCCTCCCCCGCGGCGGGGCGCGGCAACCGCAGCGCGCAGTATTTCTTCTGCAACGGGCGCGCAATCCGCTCGCAGCTTTTGCAGGCCGCGCTGGAGCAGGCCTACCGCAACACGCTGCTGACCGGGCGCTACCCCAGCTGCGTGCTGTATCTCACGCTCTCCTACGGCAGCGTGGACGTCAACGTCCACCCCGCCAAGACCGAGGTCAAATTCAGCGAGGAGCGCAAGGTGTTCGACGCGGTATACTACGCCGTGCTCAGCGCCCTGACGGGCGAGGAGCGCACCAAGGCCCCCGCCGCCGAGCTGCCCGCCGACATCCGACCGAAGGAAAGCTTCTACCAGTCCATGAGCGCCGAGCAGTTCCGCGCGAACGGCTATGCTGCCGCGCCGGACAAGACCGGAAGCGGTGTAAAGGGCGCGTCGCCGCGCACCGAGAGCCGCGGCGACGGCGCCGTGGCGTTCGGAAAGACTGCTTCCGGCGCCTGGAAGCCCACCGGACTGCGCGCCCCCGACCCGGCCTGGCAGACACGGCTCGACCTTTCTCCCGCCCGTCCGACGCCGTCCGAGCCGAAAGGCGTTGCCGTGACAGGCTTTGAGCCCCCCGCGGGCACCCGGATTGTGGAAAAAGCTGTTCAAAATGTTGAAAAGCCGCGCCTGCCCGACCACAAGATAGTGGGGGAGGCGATGAAGACCTATATCATCGTCGAGGTCAATGACGAGCTGCTGCTGATCGACAAGCACGCCGCGCACGAGCGCATGATCTTCGACCGGCTCAAGGCACAGGACCGCAGCATCATGGCCCAGACCCTGCTCGCCCCCGTCACGCTCCGCCCGGACGGCGCGGACGGTGAGCTCATCGAGCGTTACGGCGAGCTTTTCACCTCGCTGGGCTTTGAGATCGACCCCTTCGGCGCGGAGGAATACGTCGTGCGCGCGCTGCCCGCCGACGTGGACGCGGCGGACGTGGCTCCCGCGATCGAGGAGATCTGCGAAAAGCTGCGCCGCGGCAAGGCGCCGCAGCCCGAGGACGCGCGCGACGAGATTTTGCACACCGTGGCCTGCAAGGCCGCGATCAAGGCCGGCTGGGACAACTCGCCCGAGGAGCTCGAGCGCGTGGTCGAAGCGGTGCTCTCCGGCGCTGTCAAATACTGCCCGCACGGCCGTCCCGTCTCCGCCGTCGTAACGAAGAAGGAGCTCGACAAGCTCTTCCGGCGTATCGTATGAGCGCGCCGAAGGTCATCGTCGTCGCGGGGCCGACCGCGACGGGCAAGACAAAGCTCGGCATCCTGCTCGCCGAGCGCTTTTCCGGCGAGATCGTGTCAGCCGACTCGATGCAGCTCTACTGCCGCATGGACATCGGCACGGCCAAGGCCACGGCGGAGGAGCGCGCGCAGGTGCCGCACCATATGCTCGATATGGCCGGGCCGGAGGAGGATTACTCCGTCTCCCGCTATGTCGAGGAGGCTGCGCGCTGCTGCGACGACATCCTCGCGTGCGGCAAAACGCCCGTGATCGTCGGCGGGACGGGGCTGTATATCGACTCGCTCGTCTCCGGGCGCGATTTTGCCGAGCGATCCGAGGGCGACGAGGCGCTGCGCGGGAGCATAAGCGCGCGCTATGACGCCCTGGGCGGCGAGGCCATGCTCGAGGAGCTGCGCTCCTTTGACAGCGAGCGCGCGGCGAAGCTGCACCCGTCGGACAAGCGCCGCATCGTCCGCGCCATCGAGATCTACCGGCTGACCGGCGAGACGATCAGCGCGCACGACGCGCGCACGCGCGCCCTGCCGCCGCGCTATGAGGCGCTGCGGATCGTGCTGAACTATCGCGAGCGGAGCGAGCTCTACGCGCGCATCGACGCTCGCGTGGACGACATGGTCGCCTCCGGGCTCTTTGAGGAGGTCGAGGGGCTGCTGAAAAGCGGGCTCTCGCCCGAGAGCACCGCCATGCAGGCCATCGGCTACAAGGAGGCCGCCCAGGCGCTCTCCGGCGCGATCGGCCGCGAGGAGGCCATTGCGCTCATCAAGCAGAATTCCCGCCGCTATGCCAAGCGGCAGGTGACGTGGTTTTCCCGCTCTCCGGACGCGCTGTTCCTCTCGTGGGACGACACGCCGGATTTTGAAAAAGCCCTCCGGCTTTCGACAGAATTCCTCCTCGCGCGCGGTTTATCATAAGGCTGCCCGTCCTGCCCGCAAGGCGGACGGAGCACACTACATGATAACGGGCGGCGCGCGGCGTTTGCGGCCGACCCGCGAGAAAAAAGGAGTCGGCTGACATATGCAGAAAACGCAAAATCTCCAGGATCTGTTCCTCAATCAGGTAAGAAAAGAAAAGCTCGCCGTGACGATGTTTTTGATGAACGGCTTTCAGCTGCGCGGGATCATACGGGGCTTTGACGGCTTTACCGTCATCCTCGATTCCGAGGGCAAGCAGCAGATGATCTACAAGCACGCCATCTCCACGGTCGTGCCGGTAAAGCCCATAGCGCTGGAGACGGAGAGCTGACGCGCGGCGCGGCTGCACAAATTCCGTCCCGCCTTCCTCTGCCCCCGGCAGCGGCGGGCCGCAATTCCTCATCCGTCAGACAAAGTCTGACACCTTCCCCCAGGGGGGGAAGGCTATAAAGAAAGAGAGATAGAAAATGACCATCACCGAAAATGTTGCGGAAGTCAAGCGGAGGATCGCCGCCGCCGCGGAAAGGGCCGGGCGCGCGCCGTCTGAGATCCTGCTTGTCGCCGCGTCCAAAATGAATGACGCCTCCCGCGTACGCGAGGCGGTCGCCGCAGGCGTGGACGCCTGCGGTGAAAACCGCGTGCAGGAGATGCTGGAGAAAAACGCCCTCGGCGCCTACGAGGGCGTTCCGCTGCATTTTATCGGCCATCTCCAGAAGAACAAGGTCAAGTTCGTCGTCGGTACGGCCGCGCTGATCCACAGCGTCGACTCCCTCGCCCTTCTCGAGCAGATCGACCGCGTCGCAGCCGCGAGAGGGCTTGTACAGGACGTGCTGCTCGAGGTCAATATCGGCGCGGAGGAATCCAAGTCGGGCTTTTCGCCCGACGAGATCCCCGCCGCGCTCGCCGCCGCGGGGCAAAACCACAATATATGCGTCCGCGGCCTGATGGCGATCCCCCCAATTTGCGAAAACGGGGAAGAAAACCGTCGATATTTTGAAAGAATGAAGCAGCTTTTTATTGACAATTGCGATAAAAAATACGATAATGTTCGTATGGATTTTATGTCTATGGGCATGAGCGGCGACTATGAGACCGCGATCGCCTGCGGCGCGAACATCGTTCGCGTCGGCAGCGCCATTTTCGGCGCCAGGATCTATCCCGAAAAAAACTGAGCGATTCTCTGGAGGATAAGCCATGGGCTTCATGGACGAGCTGAAAAAACTCACACAGCCGTATGACGATGACGACGATTTCTTTGAAGGCGCGAGCGAGAGCGAGCGTTCTTCCGCCGCGGCGGTAAGCGCCGCGCAGATGCAGTTTGAAAGCGCCTTCGGCGAAGAGAGCGTTTCCGCGCCCGAGCCCGCAGAGAAGGAGAGCGCCCCCAAGGCGCCGTCCGGCGGCGGTCTGTTCGGCGCGTTCGGTTCCCGCCGCGCCCAGAGCAAGCCGCGCAATCCGCTGCGTGAGCGCACGGTAAACTTCGGCGGCAGCGACACCCAGGTGATCCTCTTCAACCCCAAGACCTTTGACGAGGCGGGCGAGCTGGTCGGTCACATGCTGCAAAGCCGCTCGGTCGTGATGACGCTCGAGGGCGTGCCGACCGAGAACGCGCGCAGACTGCTCGACTTTATGTCGGGCATCGCCTTCGCGCTGCAGGGAAAGATCACGCCGATCTCCGCAAAGACCTATTTCGTCACCCCGCAGAACGTCGACGTCGTCGGCGCGCAGAACGACGCGCCCGAGACCGGCGGAGAATATTTTTAATCCACGGTTTAAAACAGCTCAAACTATAGAAAGACTATAGGATAACAACGACATTCACACCAGCCGTGTGCATGGCGGCGTTATTCTCCAACAAAGAAAGGTGGATAAAGGTATGATTACCGCACAGGACATTCGTGAGAAAACGTTTGATAAGGCCAAATTCGGCGGATACGACATGGCTTCCGTCGACGATTTCCTCGAGGATCTGGCCGAGGAGGTCACCGCCTCCCAGAAGGAGAACGCCGTTCTCAAGAGCAAGATGAAGATCCTTGTCGACAAGATCGAGGAATACCGCGCCAACGAAGAGGCGCTGAACATGGCCGTACTGAGCGCGCAGAAGCTCGCCGTCCAGATCGAATCTGAGGCCCGTGCGCGCGCGAACGCGATGCTCGCGGAGGCCGACCGTCAGGTAAATGCCAAGATCGGATCCATCGCCGAGCAGGCCGACGCCGAGGAGAACCGTCTCGCCGCCGCGAAGAGCGCGACGCTGAAGTTCCTTGATTCGATGCGCGAGGTCTGCAACAAGCAGCTGCAGAACATCGAGGACATCGGCAACGGCTTCATCCCCGAAGAGAAGGCCGCCGCCCAGGCCGCTGCTGCCGAAGCCGCCGCCCAGGCTGCCGCCCAGGCCGCTGCGCGCGCTGCCGCCCAGGCCGCCGCCCAGGCCGCTGCGCGCGCTACCGCCCAGGCCGCCGCTCCCGCTCCCTCGATCGATGACGCCGTCCGCAGCATCGAGCGCTCGGTCTCCCGTATCCAGCCTGAGGAGAGCGTCAACATCGACATCTCCCCGGCGATCGACGTGCCTGCCAAGCCGGAAAGCCGTCTTGACAGCACCCAGCCTTTCTCTTTCTGATCCCAGATCGACCCATCTTCGGGGCGGGCGCAACGCTGCGCGCGCCCCCTTACCCTTATTTTAAGGTAAACGACTGATGCGATCCGACGGCCTTTTCCGGCCCCTTTTCGGGGCGATCCGCCGCGTTTGCGCCGTTTGCCGGCCACTCTAACCTTACAGGAGAACACCCAATGGCACAGGATTTTAACGCTACGCTCAATCTGCCGAAAACCGATTTTCCGATGCGCGCCGGTCTGCCCAAGCGCGAGCCTGAAATGCTCCGGCGTTGGGAGGAGGAGCATCTGTATGAGGAGATGCTCAAGAAGAACGAGGGCAAGCCCCGCTTTTCTCTCCACGACGGCCCTCCCTTCTCCAACGGCAACATCCACATGGGCCACGCCCTGAACAAGTCCATCAAGGACTTTATCGTCCGCTCCTACGCCATGCGCGGCTACTATACGCCGTACATCCCCGGCTGGGACAACCACGGCATGCCGATCGAAAGCGCGATCATCAAGGAGCAGAAGCTCAACCACAAGGCCATGAGCGTCGCGGATTTCCGCAGCGCGTGCGAGGCCTATGCGCTCAAGTATGTGGGCATCCAGCGCGAGGGGTTCAAGCGTCTCGGCGTCGTCGGCGACTGGGATCACCCCTATCTCACGATGGACAAGGGCTTTGAGGCCGACGAGATCCGCATCTTCGGCCGCATGTACCGCAACGGCCACATCTACAAGGGGCTCAAGCCCGTCTACTGGTGTCCCAAGGACGAGACCGCCCTTGCCGAGGCCGAGATCGAATACCAGGACGACCCCTGCACCACCGTTTACGTCCGCTTCCCGATGAAGGACGACCTCGGAAAGCTCTCCCACCTTGATCTTTCCCGTCTCTCCTTTGTGATCTGGACGACCACGATCTGGACGCTGCCGGGCAATCTGGCCATTGCGCTCAACCCCGTAGAGGAATACGCCGTCGTCCGCGTGCCGGACGGCGAAATGTTCATCATGGCCCAGGCGCTGTGCGACAAGGTCATGCACATCGGCGGCTTTGACGAATACGAGATCGTCGAGACCCATCCGGGTCTGTTCTTTGAAAACATGCTGGCCCGGCACCCGTTCCTGGACAAGACCTCGCGTCTGCTGCTGGCCGACTATGTCACGATGGATTCCGGTACCGGCTGCGTGCACACCGCGCCCGGCTTCGGCGCCGACGACTATCAGACCTGCATGCGCTACGGCATGGAGATGGTCGTGCCCGTGGACGACCAGGGCCGCCACACCGACTACGCCGGCAAGTACGCCGGGCTGAGGACCGAGGAATCCAATCCCATCATCCTCGCCGATATGCGGCAGAGCGGCATGCTCTTTGCCAGCGAGGAGATCGTCCACAGCTATCCGCACTGCTGGCGCTGCAAGAGCCCGATCATCTTCCGCGCGACGCCCCAGTGGTTCTGCTCGGTCGATTCCTTCAAGGAAGAGGCCGTAAAGGCCTGCGACGACGTGCGCTGGCTGCCCGCATGGGGCAAGGAGCGCATGGGCGCGATGATCCGCGAGCGCGCCGACTGGTGCATCTCCCGTCAGCGCCGCTGGGGTCTGCCGATCCCGGTGTTCTACTGCGACGACTGCCATAAGCCCGTTTGCACCGACGAGTCGATCGAGGCCGTCGCGACGCTGTTTGAAAAAGAGGGCAGCAACGCCTGGTTCGACCGCGAGGCCGCCGACATCCTGCCCGCCGGCTTCGTGTGCCCGCACTGCGGCGGCACGCACTTCACCAAGGAGACCGACACGCTCGACGGCTGGTTCGACTCCGGCTCGACCCACTATGCCGCCATGCAGCGGGACCAGGGCTTCTGGCCCTCCGATATGTATATGGAGGGCGGCGATCAGTATCGCGGCTGGTTCCAGTCCTCGCTGCTCGTCGCGGTCGGCGCGCTGGGCAAGGGCGCTCCCTATCGCGAGTGTCTGACCCACGGCTGGACGGTGGACGGCGAAGGCAAGGCCATGCACAAGTCGCTCGGCAACGGCGTCGATCCCGCCGACATCGTCAAGGAATTCGGCGCGGACATGATCCGTCTGTGGGCCGGCTCGGCCGACTATCATGTCGACGTGCGCTGTTCGAAGGAGATCTTCAAGCAGCTCAGCCAGAACTATCTCAAGTTCCGCAACACCGCGCGCTACTGTCTCGGCAACCTCGACGGCTTCAATGCCGACGATCTGGTCGCCCCCGCGGACATGCTGGAGCTCGACCGCTGGGCAGTCACGCGTCTCAACGCGCTGATCGAAAAGGTCGAGAGCGCTTACCGCAATTACGAGTTCCATGTCGTCTCCCATGCGATCAACGACTTCTGCGTGGTAGATCTTTCCAGCTTCTATCTTGACATTATCAAGGACAGGCTGTACTGTGAGGAGAGGGACGGACTCAAGCGCCGCAGCGCCCAGACCGCGCTGTTCCTGATCCTCGACAGTCTGACCAAGATGTTCGCGCCGATCCTCGCCTTCACCTGCGACGAGATCTGGCAGGCCATGCCGCACCGCGCCGGTGACGACGGCCGCAATGTGCTGCTCAACGAGATGAACAAGCCCTTTGCGGACTATGCCCTCCCGGGCGACGAGATGGCCCGCTGGGAGCAGCTGATCGCGCTGCGCAGCGACGTCAACGGCGTGCTCGAGGCCGCCCGCGCCGACAAGCGCATCGGCAAGCCGCTTGAGGCCGCCGTGGCGCTCAAGGCCGAAGGCAAGGACGCCGCCGCGCTGCTCGACCGCGTCTCCGACATGGATCTGGGCGAGCTTTTGATCGTCTCGCAGTGCCTCATCTCCGACGACGAGCCCTCCGAAGAGGCCGTCCGGGGCAGCGGGAGCGCCGTTCCGGGTCTGCAGATTTCCGTGATCGAGGCGCCCGGCACCAAGTGCCCGCGCTGCTGGAAGCATTCGCTCCACGCCGACCCCGAGACCGGGCTCTGCCCGCGCTGCGCCGCCGTCGTCGCGAAGCTCTGATAAGCTTTCCTCCGCCGGAAACGGTCGGAAGCTCATACGCGGCTCCCTCTTCCCCACGCAGGCAACAGCGCCGCCTTGTGCGCTGCGAAATCCAATGCCGCATCTGCGGCGGATAGGAGAAAATTATGCTGTACGCCATCGTTGCTTTGCTGGTCATCATTCTCGACCAGTGGACAAAGTTCTGGGTCGCCGGACACATCGCGCTCAACACCGGTTCCCGCGATCTGATCCCGGGTCTGCTCAAGATCGTCAACATCCATAATGACGGGGCCGCCCTCGGCTTCCTCAGCGGGAAGAACGCGGGCATGCTCTTCATCGTTCTCTGCGCCGTGTTCACGATTTTCGTGATCGTCGCGCTGGCAACGAAGCTGATCAAATCCTCGGTCGGCCGCTGGAGTTTGCTCTTCATCATGGCGGGCGGACTTTCCAACTGCATCGACCGTCTGCTGAGCGGCTATGTGCAGGATATGTTCCTGCCCACGTTTATGGATAATCTGCCGATCTTCAACGTCGCGGATATTTTCATCACCGTGTTCTGTCTCGTGTTCATCCTGTTCGTTCTCTTCGGCGGCAAGAGCGATGAAGAGGATGCGGATGACGACGAGGAGGAATACGAGGACGACGAGGATGCCGGCGACGACGACCTCGACGAGGATGAGGAAGAAAAGCCCTCCCGCACGCACATCAAGTCTGTCTTCAAGCCCCGCAAAGTCGAGGACGAAGATGAAGACGAGGATGAGGACGAGGAAGAAGAGGAGGAAAAGCCCTCCCGCAGGCGTATCGGCTCCTTCTTCAGATCCGGCCGCAAGTCCGAAGATGAGGACGAGGACGAGGAAGAAGAGCCCGCCGACGAGGACGAGGAAGAAGACGATCTGCCTCCCTCTCGCCGTCCCTCCATGTATGACCGCGCCGCCCGCGGCGGAAGGAAGCCCGTAAAGGGCGGCCGCCTCCCCTGGAGCCGCGTGGAAGAGGACGACGAGGACGAGGACGAGGACGAAGCGGAAGACAAGCCTGTCCGCAAGCCTCGCACGGAGAGAAAGGCGACCACCCGCCGCGACCGTCAGGCCGAGCTGGATGAAAAGTACGCCCGCTATAAGGCCGAGCGCGCCGCGCGCGAGCAGCAGTGGACCGCGCCGGCCGAGGAAAAGCCCGCCGTCGTCGATCCCGCCGATCCCTTCGCCGAATGGGACGCCGCCAACGCCGCCCAGGGACAGACGCCCGTCCGTCCCGCCGCGCCGGAGGCGCCGAAGCCCGCAGAGAGCGCACCTGTCGCTCCCGCCCCGGCTCCGGAGGCGCCGAAGCCGACAGCCAAGCGTGCTGACGACGACATGAACTTCACGCTTGAGGACATCCTCGCGGAATTCAAATAAAAATATGGACGACAATGTTGTCATTGTCACGGCAGAGGAGAGCGGCGAGCGAGTCGACGCTCTCCTCGCTCGCCATCTGGAGGGTTTTTCCCGCAGCGCCGTGCAGCGCCTGCTCGAGAGCGGCGCGGTGCTCCTCGGCGACAGGGCCGTAAAGAAAAATTATCTCTGCACGGCGGGCGATTCCTTTTGCGTCACGCTGCCGGAGCTCGCCGAGGGCGAGCTTGTGCCGCAGGACATCCCGCTTGACGTCGTGTACGAGGACGGGGACGTCATCGTCGTCAACAAGCCGCGCGGCCTTGTCGTGCACCCCGCGCCGGGCCACCCGGACGGGACGCTGGTCAACGCGCTGCTCTATCATTGCGGCGACACGCTCTCCGGCGTCGGCGGGGAAAAGCGCCCCGGCATCGTCCACCGCATCGACAAGGACACCTCGGGGCTGATCATCGCGGCGAAGAACGACGCGGCGCATCTTGCGCTCTCGGCCCAGCTGTCGGATCACAGCCTGTGCCGCGAGTATGAGGCCGTCGTGCGCGGCCGCCTGCGGGAGGATGCAGGCACGGTCGACGCGCCGATCGGCCGCCACCCGACCGACCGCAAGCGTATGGCCGTGACGCAAAAGGCCTCTCGAAACGCCGTGACCCACTGGGAAGTGATCGCGCGCTACGGCGGCTATACGCACATCCGCTGCCGGCTTGAGACCGGGCGGACGCACCAGATCCGCGTCCACATGGCCTATATCGGCCATCCGCTGCTCGGCGACTTCACCTACGGCGCGCCCTCGCCCGACAAGGGGCTGGAGGGGCAGTGCCTGCATGCGCGGCGGCTGCGCTTCCGCCATCCGACGAGCGGCGAGCTTGTCGAGCTGGAGACCCCGCTGCCCGCCTATTTTCTGGAAGTGCTCAAAAGGCTTGGAAATCCCGAATAAACGGAGGAATGAAGGATGAAAAACATCAAAGGTCTGCTGCTTGCCGTCATCGCGCTCGCGCTGGTGATCGCCGCGGTCGTGCTGGTCGTCAAAATCGTCAAGGGCGCGCTCAACACGATTCTCGGCATCCTCGTGATCATCGCGCTGGTCGTGATCGTCGTGTGGATGTTTGCCTACGCCGGCCGGCACAGAAAATAAGAAAAAGGCGGCGTCCTCCGTTGGGAGGACGCCGCCTTTTTTATCGGGGGCGTATTACGCGATCTCCGTCATTTCGATCTGCTGCGCCATGGACTGATAGCCCGTCGCGCGCTCCATAAAGGTCTCCTCGCTGATCTTCTCCGCGCCGCTCACGTCCCAGCTGTCGTCGCTGACGGAGAAGTACGGCTCGTTCTCGTCGAACCAGGCGTCGATCACGACGCCCTCTTCAAAGCGCAGCGCGCCGGATGCGTAGGAGTAGAGAAAATCGCCGCTGTTGTATGCGCTGTTCGAGCCGTGGTTGAAGAAACGGCCGTCCGTTCTGTAGACATAGCTGTTCCGCTCCCAGCCCGTAAAGACCTCCTTCGCCTCGTCGCCGTCCAGTGCAAAAAGCTCTAGCACCAGACCGCTGTCGTCGCAGGGGCCGATCAGCAGCTCCTGCGTGCCGTCGCCGTCCAGATCGATCAGCGCATAGCCGATCTTTCCGTTCACCTCGGGCGAGCAGACCACCGACACGAGCGTGTTCACGCCCTGCTCGTCGCATTTTTCGCGGTCCCATCCCTCCCGGATCGCCTGCGCATAGCGCTCCAGAATCGCGGCATACGGCGCAGGGAGCGCGGCGTTCTCTGCCTGTGTCTCCGCGGCGGGCTCTTCCGCAGCCGGAGCTTCCGCTGCAGGTTCTTTTTCCGCGGCAGGCGCTTCCACTGCCGGTGCCTCCGCAGCCGGGGCCGGAGCGGCAGGCGCGCTCTGTCCGCAGGCAGCCAGTGCAAAGGCCAGGATCAGGGTAATGATAAGATAACTCTTTCTTTTCAAATCAACACGTCCTTTCTTCCCAGACAAGATAGACCTTTTTGGGGGAAAAGACAAGCCTCGCGGGGCGGAATTAAGAAAAGCTAATAGATAAGAAAAGCCGCAGAGCGATGCTCTGCGGCTTCCTTTCATTCCGCTCGGTTCAATAATTCTCTTCTCTGACCTCGAAATAGCTCTGCGGGTGATTGCAGACCGGGCAGACCTCCGGCGCCTTGGTGCCGATGACCAGGTGGCCGCAGTTGCGGCACTCCCAGACCTTGACGCTGCCCTTTTCGAAGACCTGCGCGGTCTCGACATTATTCAGCAGCGCGCGGTAGCGCTCCTCGTGCGCCTTTTCGATCGCGGCGACGCCGCGGAACTTGGCGGCCAGCTCCGGGAAGCCCTCCTCCTCGGCGTCCTTCGCGAAGCGCTCGTACATGTCGGTCCACTCGTAATTCTCGCCCTCGGCGGCGTGCAGCAGGTTGTCCGCCGTGCTGCCCAGCTCGCCCAGCTCCTTGAACCAGAGCTTGGCGTGCTCTTTTTCATTCTCGGCGGTCTTGAGGAAGAGCGCGCTGATCTGCTCATAGCCCTCTTTCTTGGCGGTCGATGCAAAATACGTGTATTTATTGCGCGCCTGGGATTCGCCCGCAAAGGCCTCCCAGAGATTCTTTTCGGTCTTGGTGCCTGCGTACTTGTTTGCCATGGATAGTTCCTCCTTAACGTATGTGATGATAAAACTACTATACCCGAATGCGTTCAGATTAGTCAATAGTAATCGCTCTGTCTTGACTTCCAGCAAATGATTTGTTATCGTGATAACATTGCGATGGGAAGGAGGAAGAACTTTGCTTTCAAAATACGCTTTCTCTCTTAAATCCGAACTGACGAAGGAGGATATCCGTGCTCTCTCATTCACACTTCTCGGATATCGTTATCAAGCGAAAACAGAGGGTATGCCCAGAAGTGGCTTTGTTTCATTCCATCCTGTGCAGACACCCAGCCTTTATCACAATTCGTTCATTCCAGACATAACGGTCACTGAGACGTGTCCCGGCTCTACGCCGGAGTACCGCATAACCTGCACATTAAAGCCTTTTGTTCGAGGACTGATGCATGGCATAATGTTTTTTCTCTTAGTCATTCAAGCTATTCTGCTGATTCATCTTGCCGCAGCGAAAGCAATTTCCTTTTCTTTTTTCATACCCTTGCTGATGCTGCTTTTCATTATTTTGCTCTGCCGTATTATGGCCTTTCTTACTAAAAAGGCGCTTCTAGACGTATTTAAGCCCAAGAACATATCTTTTAAATAAAACGCTTACAACAGAATAGGAAAAGAAAAAGAGCCATCCTCTCGGATGACTCTTTTGTGTTGGCATTGACCTATCTTCCCGGTCCGTCGCCAGACAAGTATTTTCGGCACTGGTGAGCTTAACTTCTGTGTTCGGAATGGGAACAGGTGGACCCTCACCGTTAAAAACACCAACTATGTCGGAGGATTCTTCTCTTTCGATCGGTTTCCTCTTCCTTTCAGGACTTGCGCCCTGAAAACTAAACAGAGAAGCGGATTACAAGGCTTTGTGCCTGCATATTGTAGGTCAAGCCCTCGGGCTATTAGTACCGGTAGGCTGAACACATTGCTGTGCGTACACCGCCGGCCTATCAACGAAGTAGTCTTCTTCGGCCCTTACTCCAAATGGATGGGAGATCTTATCTTAGGGGGAGTTTCACGCTTAGATGCCTTCAGCGTTTATCTCGTCCAGACGTAGCTACCCAGCT
>DJYJ01000070.1:5185-12521 GCA_002450075.1 Clostridiales bacterium UBA6981 | reverse complement strand
ACACATCATTGTAAACCCTACATCAAAGCAGCAGCGCATCTGTGCATCCTCCTTGCAATGAGGGATAAAATGGTATATAATATAGTACTATCATTTTATAATAAAAACGGATGGATTTCAATACGGAGCATACATGATGGATCAAGACCTGTCCTGGGGCGAGCGGGCGCTCGCCGGCGTCGGACGGATGCGCGAAAAGGACTTTGACGTCCGCGGCCGCGTAAGCTCGCTGCTGCTTCTGCTGCGCGGCGCCTACTATACCGGCGAGACGAAATGGCGCGTCATGGCCGAGGAGGATCTGCGCGCGCTGTGGCGCAGCGGCGTGCGCGACCACATCGGCGGCGGCTTCTTCTCTGCGAGCTTCGATAACGAATGGCTGCGCCCCAGCTTTGAAAAACGTCTGGACGACAACGCCGTCCTCGCTTTCCTCTATGCCGAGGCGTGGGAGAGCGGGCACATGCCCTTTTACCGCGACGCGGCCGAGGAGGCGCTCGACTTCTGTTTGCGCGAGCTTGCATTGCCCTCCGGGCTCTTCGGCGCGGGGCGCTGCGCCGCCGATCCGGGAGCGGAGGAATCTCCTTTCCTCTTCACGCCCGCGGCGATCGCCGAGACGCTGGGGGAGGAGGACGGCCGCCACTTTGCCGAGTGCTATGACGTCACCGAAGAAGGCAACTGCGGCAAGGGCAGCATCCCCAATCTGCTGCTCAACGAGCGCTGGCACCTTGTCCCGCCGGGCTATGACGACTTCCGCGAACGGCTGCGCACCGTACGAGAGCAGCGCGCGGGCATCGTCACCGACACACGCGTCTCTCTTTCCTGGAATGCGCTTTTTCTTGCCGCGCTTGCCAAAGCCGCCCGCGTCTTTGACGACCGGCGCTATCTCGCCGAGGCCGAGGCGCTCTGCGCCGCGCTTGCCGCCGCCGCGGAAACGGACAGCTCCGGCCGTGCGGCCGCGGCCTTTGCGCTGACCGAGCTCTACGCCGCCGACTTTGACCCGGCGCATATCACGACCGCGGCTAAAGCGCTTGCCGCTCCGCCGCGTCCCGCCGCCGAGCGGAGGGGAACGGCTTTTTCCGCCGAGAGCGACAGGACGCTCGCCCTGCTTGCCCTCGCGTTCGACGCGCTCTTCTCCCTTACGGAGAAGGAGACATGGCGCACCCGCCGCGGCGAGGTGCTGCGTGAGCTTACGCTGCATGCCGATCGGCACGGCCCGGAGAGTCTTTCGGGACTGTGCGTGCTGCTCTCGGCCGCCCGACCGGAGCGAAAACTTCTGTGCGTCGCGCCCTCCGAAGAGCGGCCCGAGATGCTGAAGAGCATCCTCACCCGCTATTCCCCCGACCTGCGCGTGCTCCTCAAAACGCCGCAAAACGCTGCGGCGCTAAGCGAAGCGGCACCCTGGACAGCTCGCTTCCCCCTCGCGGAGCGCCCGCTTTTCCACCCCTGCGCCGACGGCGTGTGGGGCGAGCCGATCGGGCTTTGAGCAAAGGCAACAAATAAAATTTCTTAATTTTTTTATTTTTTGTTACCGAAATGAAATTTTTCTCTTGCACTTTTCAAATCTTTGTCGTACAATGTATCCAACAAGAATAGCTTCTTGGGAGGAAATGGAAATGAAGAAAAGAATTATCAGCCTGCTTCTCGCGGTCGTGCTCTTTGCCGCACTGCCCGTGATGGGTGCGCAGGCGCTTGCTGCCGGCGAGACGGTCGAATATACGATCGGCGCAGAGACGATGAAGATGATCTGTGAGAAACAGGGCATCGACTATGATTTCTGCAAGGCCGCCATTCTCAAGCTGAACCCGACGGTGAAGGACGACTTCTCGAACCTGAAGTTCGGCGATACGATCAAGCTGCCGAAGACCAACCAGGCTGCGGCCGACATCCTCGGCGTCGACAAGCTCAAGCCCTCCTCCGCCGCCACCGGTGCGACGCAGGATTACACGGTCGTGGATCACGACACGATGATCGGCATCTGTGACAAGCTTAAGCTTGACTTCAACAAGTGCAAGACCGCGATCATGAAGCTCAACAACTTTGCGACCGATTACAGCTTCCTGACGCTCAAGACCGGCACGAAGCTCAAAATGCCCAAGACGAACGCCGACGCCGCCGTGATCGCGGCCTCCGCCAGCTCCGGCACCGCCACCGGCAGCGCCACGAGCACCGGTGCGACCGGCACCGCCACCGGCACCGGCACCGCTGTTGCGAGCGGCAATACCGTGTCCTACCTCGTCCCGCATGTTGTCACGGCCGGCGAGACGATCTACGGCATCTGCGCCGACAACGGCGTCAACTTCTCGAAGTATTTTGATCTCATCATGGCCGTCAGCGGCATCAAGTTTGCCACCGACCTGCGCGTGGGCAACATTGTCTACCTGCCCAGCGCCAAGTCCGCCACCGGCGCGATCGCCATCACCGCGCACACGGTCAAGACCGGCGAGACGACCTACGGCATCTGCCAGGAGCTCGGCATCAACTTCAGCGCCCGCTATAACATGATCACCGCGCTCAACCCGGGCAAGAACCTCAACTCGATCCGCACCGGCGACGTCCTGCTCTTCCCGGCCGGCGGCGGCACGGTTCCCAGCGGCGGCGGCACGGTTCCCAGCGGCGGCGGCACGACGCCCAGCGGCGGCTCCGCCAGCGGCAGCGGCTACGGCGGCGGCTATACGCCCGCGGCCGGCAAGGATTCGACCACGCCTGCTGACGTCAAGCCCAAGGAAGGCGTCATGTACTACCTCACCGAGATCACCGTCAAGAAGGACGACACGGTCTATGCGCTCGTCAAGGCGGCCGGCTTTGATTACACCACCTACTATGCCGACGTTCTGCTGAGCTTCAACAGCCTTGCGAACTTCAACAACCTCAAAGAGGGCGACAAGCTCCTGATGCTCTCCTCCAGCGCCACCGGCGCCAAGTACGCCGTCACCGGCGTCAAGGTCAAGGACGGCGACACCGTCATCAAGATGTGCGACGATGCGGGCATCACCTACAACAACAACGTCAACCTGATCTCCAAGCTCAACCCCGGCGTGAACGTCAACAGCATCAAGACGGGCGACATCATCGTCCTGCCGAAGAAGCTTGCGTAAGCGTCCGGCAAAAGCCAACAAGACAAGCTCCGGGACCTCCGATGGAGGTTCCGGTTTTTATTTGAAAAAACAGCGTTGCTTCCCAAAGCCCCGGGAAGCAGCGCTGTTTCTTTTTTTGTTCATGCTCTCTCAGTCCGCGGTACCCGTGAGATACCGCAGATAAGCGAGCGCGTCTTCCGTCCGCGGGCTGTTCGCGATCACGCCGAGATAAACCTCGTCGGGAAAGCCTGCGTCCCGGATCCGCGGAAAGCTGCCGATCACGAGCGCGTTTTCTTTCCTCTCGGTCACGACCTCGTGGCTCTCCGCCTCGCCGAGCTGATATTCGATCCCGTTGTCCGAAATCACCACGCTGTTGGAGACGAGATACGGTGCAAGCGCCTCTGCCAGCGACGGGTCGGCTGCGAGCAGCTCCGGCAGCTCCAGCAAAAATCCGCCGGAGGAGAAGAGGTCGTAGCCCTCCCGGTTCATCACGGCCACGTCCATCTCCTGCGCCTGAATGGCGCCCATGACCTTCATGCGCGAGGCATAGGCGTATTCGTGGTTGAGCACGTCGGCGTTGTCAGAGAGATACAGATCCCGATAGAGATACACCTCGCGCCGTCCCGCGTCGGGATAGCGGAGAACGAGATAATCCTCTGTCAGCGTCCGCTCCAGATCCTCCCCGACGGCCACGTTGACCAGCGCGAGATACAGCGCCGGCTCCTTGCGCGTCAGCTGCCGCTGCAGCACTGAGCCCAGCACGATAAGCGCCGCGAGCCCCAGCAGAATCGGCCATTTATAATAGGTAAAGATGTGGTCGAGCTTTTCCCGCCCGCTCATCTTTCGAAAAGCCGCCCGATGGGCGGCTTTTTCCTGCTCCGGCAGCTTCATGGCGTCTCTCCCTCGTCTTCGGGCGCAGCGTCGTCAGCCTCCGGCAGCGCCTCCCGGTCCTCCGGTGTGCCGGAGGAGGCGATGAGGATGCTGCTGAGCAGCCACGCGCTGATGACGGCGCACAGTCCCTCGCCGAAGATGATCAGCGGCGTGAACCACGCGACCACGACAAAGAACATCGCAAAATGAACGGCAAAGACCAGGATCGTCGCGAAGAGATAATGCGTTCCGAGCAAAAACGCGTTTTTCAGCATCGCCTTATTGGTGTTCACAACGCTTGCCAGCAGCGGAAAGACGTATTCGAGCACGATCACGTACACGACGCCGACCGCGATGACCATCGCCAGGATCAGCGTCCACAGGACGGCCATCGTGCCGGAGGAGGTCTGCCGCAGATGATAGAGGATATAACCGTCCAAACCGAGGAACGCCCCGACCCCCAGCAGGATCAGCCACAGCACCGTCGCCTGCCTGAAGTTCTGGCGGAACGAGCGGAAAAAGGCGGCGCCGATGTGGCTGTCCTCGTCGCGCACGACCTTCAGCGCGGCGTAATACAGCGCCGTCGTCGAAGCGCCGATCGTCACGATCGGGATCGAGCAGACGAACCACAGCAGATTCAGATAACAGGCGTAGCAGAGCTTCAGCAGCAGCTGGCTGAATTTGCTCTCGTACGAAAAGAATTTCATTCCTTCTCTGTCCCTTCGTCAAAGTTCGTCGACTCGCGATAGATCAGATCCGTCTGCGTATGCACAATGCGATAGTCCAGCGACGGCTCGCGGATGCGGGACATCAGCAGCTGAACGGCCGTGAAGGCCATGATCTGGGTGTGGATGTGCACGGTGCTCAGCATCGGGCGGCTGCGGCGCGACTCCGCCGAGTCGTCAAAGCCCAGCAGTCGCACGTCCTCCGGCACGGTCTTACCGATGGAGAACAGCGCGCGCATCGCGTCCCCGGCCACAAAGTCGTTGGCGCAGATGAACACGTCGGGCAGCACGCGGATCGCGTCGAGCCGCTCGGCGATCTCATCCTGGTGGTTGTAGCAGACGCAGCAAGCCTCGTCCACCTCCGCGCCTGCCATCAGCATCGCGCAGCGAAAGGCGGCATAGCGCTCGAAGAAGGACTGGCAGTGATGATAGTTGCCGATAAAGCCGATCCGCTTTTTCCCCTGGCTCAGCATATCGTTGACAAAGCGCATGATCTCGGTGGAGTTGTCCATATACAGCTGGTCGGCCGGCAGGGAAAAACCGTCCTGCTTGGCCGGACCGTCCACGAACAGGACCGGGAGCCCGAGCTCGCACACCATTTCGTCATAGGCGCGGTCGAACATCTCGATGCAGATGATCGCCTTGACCTGGTCGGGGCGGAAGGAGAGGGGAAGACTTTTATCCCGCAGATTCCTGTCCGTGACGCGGTGGGTGTTCATCGTATAGCCGAGCTGCGAGATCTCGCGCTGGAATTTGTCCAGCATCGTCGAGGCAAAGTGAGACTGGGTCAGAAACGCGCTCGTCAGCAGCGCGATCTCGCCCTGATAACCGGTAATCGTCGGGGATGTGGCGGATGCGGAGACAAAGGTGCTGAAATAGGAAAACTGCTTATAGCCCATCTCCACCGCCTTCTGCAGGATCTTTTCCCGCGTGGCCTCGGCCAGTCCCTCCGAGTTGTTGATGGCCTTGGAAACCGTGTTGCGGGAGATCCCCAGCGCGTCCGCGATATCCTGGATCGTTACCTTCTTTTTCATCTTCGACCGTCCGTTCTTTCCTTTTATTAATTAATAAAAGTGTATCATACCGGCAAATCAAATGTCAAACGGAAACACAGAACGGAATGGTGCAAATGTAAACTTTTCTCCACTGTGCAACCTGACAATTTCAACAGAGCGATTTTGAACAATAGCGCCAAAGTTTGTGCAAACGCGAAAAATTAATTGACACTGGACACAAGGCGATGCTAATATGATGTTGCAAAAATCTGTCCTCATGTGTGCAAATGCACAATTCCAAAAATTGTGCGGTGCACGGAGAATAGAGAAGAGGAGGAATTCTATGAGAAAGGCCATGGCAAATGCTCCCGCCGCCAAGGACGGCAGCAGCAAGTTGCACAACACGCTGGTCTATCTCCGCCAGCACTGGCAGCTGTATGCGCTCTTCATGCTGCCTGCCTTCGCGCTGACGGTGATTTTCCGGTACATCCCCATGGGCGGTATTCTGATCGCCTTCACGGAGTACAACCCGATTCGCGGCATCCTGCACAGCGAATGGGTCGGCTTCGCGCACTTCCAGCGTTTCCTGTCATCCCCGGACTTCATGCGTTACCTGATGAACACCCTGAAGCTGAGCGTGTACGGTCTGCTCTGGGGCTTCCCGGCGCCGATCCTGCTGGCTTTCCTGCTCAACCGCATCCTCTCGAAGAGCATCAAGCAGAAGATCCAGCTGGTCCTCTACATGCCGAACTTCATCTCCGTCATCGTTCTTTGTGGTATCGTGCGCATCCTGCTTGCCCCCACCGGCATGATCAACATGCTGCTCGGCACCTCGACGAACTTCATGACGATGCCCTCTGCCTTCCGCACGATCTACATCGCGTCCGGTATCTGGCAGGGCGCAGGCTGGGCCTCCATCATCTACACGGCGGCTCTGTCCAACGCCAGCAAGGAGCTCAAGGAAGCGGCCGTCATCGACGGCGCCAACATCATCCAGCAGATCAAGGCCGTTGAATGGCCCGCCATCAAGGACACGGTCCTGATCCAGTTCATCATGTCCGTCGGCAACATCATGTCCGTCGGCTTTGAAAAGGCCTACGCCCTGCAGACCGACCTGAACCTGAACGCGTCGGAGATCATCTCCACCTACGTGTACAAAAAGGGTCTTCTGGACGGCGACTACGGCTTCTCCACGGCTGTCGGCCTGTTCAACACGGTCATCAACGTCATTCTGCTGATCTCCATGAATGCCATCGTCAAGAAGATGAACGACGGCAAGGGCGTCTGAGAAAGGGGGACTTACTGTGAACAAGACAAAAAAGAAAAGTGAGTTCGCCAAGCAGCCGACCGAGGACAAGATCCTTCTGACGATCGGCTACATCATCCTCGGACTCTTCCTGGTCGCGATCATCCTTCCCGTCATCTACATCATTCTGGCCTCCTTCGTCGACCCGGTCACGCTGCAGAACAGCGGCCTGACCTTCGACTTCTCCAAGTGGACGGCCACGGCCTACGAGCGTGTTCTGGGCAACTCCCAGATCTGGGTCGGCTTTAAAAACGCGCTGATCTATTCGATCCTCTTCACGGTCATCTCCGTCGTGGTCACGCTGCTCGCGGCCTACCCGATGTCCCGCGCGGACTTCAAGGGACGCGGCTTCTTCAACACGATCTTCGT
>DJYJ01000070.1:0-5100 GCA_002450075.1 Clostridiales bacterium UBA6981 | reverse complement strand
GGCGGCGGCCTGATCCCGACCTACCTGCTGATCTCCAACCTCGGCATGCTCGACACCATCTGGGCGCTCCTGCTGCCGGGCGCGTTCAGCGTGTGGAACATGATCATTGCCCGTACCTATTACATGGGCATCCCGCGCGACCTCCAGGAGGCCGCCGAGATCGACGGCGCCACCGAGATGATCTACTTCTTCAAGATCCTGCTGCCCGTCTGCACGCCGATCATCGCCACGATCGCGATGTGGCAGTTCGTCGGCATGTGGAACAGCTACTTTGACGCGATGATCTACCTCAACAGCGCCTCCAAGCAGCCGCTGCAGCTGGTCCTCCGCGCCATCCTGATCCAGAGCCAGCCCCAGCCCGGCATGGTCTCCGACATGCAGTCCACCGCCGCCCGCGCCCAGCTGGCCGAGCTTCTGAAGTACGCGACGATCATCATCTCGTCGCTGCCTCTGATGATCATGTACCCCTTCTTCCAGAAGTACTTTGACAACGGCATCATGGCCGGCGCCGTCAAAGGCTAAGTTAACGGTGATCCATCGATCAGCGTTTACTTAACGTGTGCTCTTGCAGGAGAAACCTGTTAAAGCTATAATGAAAAGGAGAAAACAAACATGAGCAAAATGCGCAAGACCCTTGCACTTGTCATGGCTCTCGTCATGACGATGATGCTGCTGGCTGCCTGCGGCAGCTCCGGCGGCGCCGGCGGCGCGGCTTCCGCTCCCGTGGAGATCCCCGAGGGCGGCTACACCTTCCCGCTGGCCGAGAAGGCGGAGATCTCCGGTCTGACCAGATTCCCTGCCAATACCGAGTCCGAGCCCAACAACCGCACCATCTACAAGCGCCTTGAAGAGAAGACCAACGTCCACGTCAACTGGAAGGCTATCCAGGCCGACCAGTGGGGCGACAAGATCGCGCTCGAGATGGCCAACATCAAGACCCTGCCCGAGTTCATTTCCCCTGCCGGTCTCGGCGACGCCGATATCCTGAAGTATGCCAAGCAGGGCGTCATCATCCCCCTCGAGGAGTACATCACCCCCGAACTGATGCCGAACCTCTGCAAGGTCTTTGAGCAGGCGCCCGAGTATAAGGATATGTGCACCGACGAGAACGGCCACATCTGGACGCTCCCCTGGATCGAGCAGCTCGGCGTCGGCAAGACTGCCATCCAGACCATCGGCAACATGCCCTTCATCAACACCGCATGGCTTGACTTCCTTGGCCTCAAGATGCCCACCACCGTCGACGAGTTCGAGCAGGTCCTGCTCGCCTTCCGTGATCACGCTGCCGAGCTCAAGGAGCACTTCAAGATCGACGGCGACATCATCCCGCTGGCCTGCATTGTGAACGGCGGCAATGAGGACTGCCGTGTTCTCTGCAACGGCTTCGGCGAAGGCTACGGCGATCCTGACGACTGGCGTCACATCGTCATCACCGATGACAAGCAGGTCATCTGCGCTGCCACCACGCAGGGCTGGCGCGATGGCGTGGAATGGCTCCACAAGCTCTACACCGAAGGCCTGTTTGACCCCGATGCCTTCACGCAGGAGTGGAGCACCTACGTTGCCAAGGGCAAGAGCGGCCGCTACGGCGTCTGCTTCTCCTGGGACGTTGCCAACATCGTCGGTCTGACCATGGCTGACATCCAGAACGGAACCGCCGGCTGGGCTCCGCTGCCCATGCTGAAGGCCGACACCGTCAACCTCACCCCCAACACCGGCTCCCTCACCTCCGGCTTTGACCGCGGCCGCGGCGCTGTTGTCACCGCCAACGCCAAGAACCCCGCCCTCATCTGCGCCTGGCTTGACCAGATGTACGATCCTCTCCAGAGCCCGCAGAACAACTGGGGCACCTACGGCGAGGATGACGGCTTCGACATCTTCGTGATGGGCACCAACGACAAGGGCGAGCCCATGCTCCAGCATGCCGACCTCGGCGGCCACTCTCCTGTTGAGGTCCGTGAGGCCGAGATGGTCGACGGTCCTCTGGCCGTTCTCGACAGCTACTACGGCGTGTACGTCACCTGCCCGGACGATGCCAAGTACCGTCTTGACTGGATCAAGGACATCTACACCCCCGACATGCACACCAAGTATGTCTTCCCGAACGTGCTGATGTCCTCTGACGACACCAAGGAGATCTCCAACCTGCTTGCCGATATCGACAAGTGCATCGAGACCGCCCGTGCCAACGCGATCATGAACGGCTTCTCCGATGCTGACTGGAATCAGCTCCAGGCAGATCTGCAGGCCTACAAGGTGGATCAGCTCCTGGCCATCTTCCAGAAGTACGTGGATGCCTCTTCTGACGCAGCTCTGCTCGCAAAATAACACGCAATCACCCATCCGCGCCCCTCGGGGCGCGGATGGGCAGAGAGAAGGGCTTTTTTGAAACAAGAGCCTTTCTCTCTGCCGAATACTGACAGGAGGTCACGCTATGACCAGCAAAATGCTGCAGAAGGCACGCGACTTTGAAAAGAAATACCTGCCCTATACGCTCTCGGAGCAGCCGAAGTTCCATGTGACCGGCGGCATCGGCTGGATCAACGACCCGAACGGCTTTGCGCCGTACAAAGGGGAGTATCACCTGTTTTTCCAGTATTATCCCTATGACACCAAGTGGGGCCCCATGCACTGGGGTCATGTCAAGACCCGCGACTTTATCCACTGGGACCGTCTGCCCGCCGCGCTTGCGCCCGACATGGACTATGACCGGGACGGCTGCTTCTCCGGCAGCGCGGTCGAGCTGCCGGACGGCCGGCATCTGCTGATGTACACCGGCGTGCGCAATATCCGCCGCCGCAACGGCCGGATCGAAGCCTTCCAGACCCAGTGCATCGCCATCGGCGACGGCGTCGATTACGAAAAGCTGGCCGACAACCCGGTGATCACGGCCGATCTGCTGCCCGAGGGCGGCAGCACCGAGGATTTCCGCGACCCGAAGATCTGGCGCGAGGGCGACCGCTTCTATGCCGTCATCGGCAACCGCTCCGCCGACGGCAGCGGCGATATCCTTTTGTATGAAAGCAGGGACGCCCATTCCTGGCAGTTCGTAAGCGTGCTTTCCTCCTGCCACAACCAGTACGGCCGCATGTGGGAGTGCCCGGACTTCTTCCCGCTGGACGGAAAGGACGTCCTGCTCGTCTCTCCCCAGGAGATGACGGCCATCGGGCTTGAGTTCCACCCCGGCAACGCCAACGTCTGCCTGATCGGGCGCTTTGATAAAAAAACGCATCACCTCAACCGTGAAAACGTCCAGGCCATCGACTACGGCCTTGACTTCTACGCCCCCCAGACCCTGCTGACCGACGACGGCCGCCGCGTGATGATCGCGTGGATGCAAAACTGGGAGACCTCCGCCTGCAAGCGGCAGGAGCTGCGCTTCATGGGCCAGATGACGCTGCCGCGCGAGCTGCGCGTCAAAGACGGCCGCCTCTACCAGACGCCCGTGCGCGAGCTGGAGCAGTGCCGCGGCGTCAAGATCGATTATCACAACGTCCTCATCAACGGCGAGACCAGCCTGCGCGGCATCTCCGGCCGCAGTCTCGACATGACCGTCACGGTGCGCCCCGGCAACGAGAACAGCATGTTCAAGTGGTTCCGTCTGTATGTCGCGCGCGACGGCGAGAACTTTACCTTTATCCGCTACCGGCCGGACACCGGCACCATCAAGGTGGACCGCACGCACAGCGGCTTCCCCCATGATATCGTCAATGTCCGCGAATTTCCCGTCAACATGAAAAACGGCGCGCTGAAGCTGCGCGTGATCATGGACCGTTACAGCCTGGAGCTTTTCGTCAACGACGGCGAGCAGGCCGCGTCCTTTGTGCTGTACACCCCGCCCGAGGCGACGGCCGTCAGCTTTTCGTCCGACGGCAGCGTGCTGGTGGACGTGGAAAAATATGATCTGCTGATGGAGGCAGAGCGATGAGCAATACATTTGATGTGATCGCGCTCGGCGAGCTGCTGATCGATTTTACCGAAAACGGCGCGAGCGCCCAGGGCAACCCGCTTCTGGAGGCAAATCCCGGCGGCGCCCCGTGCAACGTGCTCGCCATGCTGCAAAAGCTCGGCAAGCGTACCGCCTTTGTCGGCAAGGTGGGCCGCGACATGTTCGGCGCCCAGCTCCGCGAGGCCGCGGAGGGTGCGGGGATCTGCATGGACTATCTGCTCGAGGATACCCATGTCCACACGACCCTTGCCTTCGTCAAGACCTTCCCGAACGGCGACCGCGACTTTTCCTTTTACCGCGACCCCGGTGCGGATATGATGCTCCGCTCGGACGAGCTGCCCCTTGAAGCGATCAAAAAGGCGCGCATCTTCCATTTCGGCACACTGTCCATGACGCACCCCGACGTCCGTTTTGCCACGCGCAAGGCCGTCACGGTCGCGAAGGAGGCCGGCGCGCTGATCTCCTTTGACCCGAACCTCCGCCCGCCCCTGTGGTACGACCTCGAGGAGGCCCGCGAGCAGATCGCCTGGGGCCTTTCCCGCTGCGACATTCTGAAGATCGCAGACAACGAGCTGGAGTTCATGACCGGCGAGACCGACTTTGACAAGGGCGCGGCGAAACTGCGTGAGCAATACCCCAACATCAAGGTGCTCAACGTCACGGCCGGCGCCGACGGCAGCTACAGTTATACCGGGGGCAGACGTGTCTTCGTCCCCTCGTTCCGTCTCGGCGGCACCATCGAGACCACCGGCGCGGGCGACACCTTCTGCGCGTGCGTGCTCAACTATGTGCTCGAGCACGGCGCGGACGCTCTCAGCGAATCCCAGCTTACCGACATGCTGCGCTTCGCCAACGCCGCGGCCTATCTCGTCACCACGAAAAAGGGCGCGATCCGCTCCATGCCGGAACGCGAAGAAGTAGAGAGTATCCTGGCAAACAACTGATCATGTAATTTCCACAGCCCTCGTCACTCCACATCTATGATGAGCAAGCTGTGAAAAAAAGGAGGAACAATCCGGCCCGGGCTCGGGCTGCGGCAGCGTGGAGACCTGTCGCAACGCAGCGCATCCCGTCGCGGATGCCTGTGAGCACACAGCAAGCGGAGGCTCTGTGTGCGGAGCCAGGAAAACATGGCAGAAGTCAAACTGGTA
>DJYJ01000036.1 GCA_002450075.1 Clostridiales bacterium UBA6981 | reverse complement strand
GGTTGTTTTATCTATCCGCCTATCCGCGGACGGCGTCGAACTCTTCGCAGATCTCCTTGCCTGGTTTGGCGGTGCAAAGGCTGACGAGGACGATGACGAGCGAGGAGATCACGAACGCGGGCAGCAGCTCATAGATCGCAAACACGCCGCCGAGGGGGGCGATCAGGTATTTCCAAACGAAGATCATCACCGCGCCGGCGATCATGCCGCTCATGGCGCCCCAGCGGTTGCAGCGCTTCCAGAACAGCGCAAAGAGCATGACGGGCCCGAAGGTCGCGCCGAAGCCCGCCCAGGCAAAGGAGACCACGCGGAAGATCGAGCTGTTCGGGTTACTGGCGAAGATCGCGCCGAGGATCGCCACGCCGACGACCGTGAGGCGCGCGGCGAGCATGCTCTTTTTCTCCGAGAGCTTGACGCCGCAGACGTCGCGCAGCAGGTTCTGCGTCACGCCGGAGGCGGCGGCCAGCAGCTGGGCGTCGGCGGTGGACATCGTCGCGGCCAGGATGCCCGCGAGGATCAGGCCCGCGACGACCGCGGCGAAGGCGCCCCTCGAGGCGATCAGCGCTGCAGTGCGGACGATCAGGTTTTCCGCGTCGGGCTCGCTCGCGGGCATCGGGATCGCCCCGGCGCGCGCCATGCCGAAGCCGACAAGGCCGATCACGACGGCCACGCCGAGCGACACCACGCACCAGATCGAGCCGACGCGGCGGGAGATCTTCAGCTCGTTCTCCTCGCGCGCCGCCATGAAGTGCAGCAGGATGTGGGGCATGCCGAAATAACCGAGACCCCAGGCGAGCGTCGAGACGACCATCAGAGGGGTATAGCGCCCGGCGGAGGCGGAGAGGATGTCCGTCGAGGCGGCGAGCGAAAGATAGCCGGGGATGCTGCGCGCGTTGTCCATCACGGCGCCCCAGCCGCCGGCTGCCTTCACACCGAAGAAGAGCACGATGATGAGCGCCGCCGTCATGACGATGGACTGGATCAGGCTGGTAACCGACGCGGCCATGAAGCCGCCGAGCGCGCAGTAGGCCACGATGACCGCGGCCGAGAGCAGCATGGCCGTTTCGTAATCAAAGCCGAAGAGACTGTTGAACAGCTTGCCGCAGGCCGCAAAGCCCGAGGCCGTGTAGGGCACGAAGAAGATGATGATCACAAGCGCGCCGACCGTTTCGATGACGCGCGATGAGTCGCGGAAGCGCCTTGAGAGAAACTCCGGCACCGTGATGCTGCCCGTCGCCGCGCTGTAACGGCGCAGACGGCGCGCCACGATCAGCCAGTTGAGATAGGTGCCGGCGGCAAGACCGATCGCCGTCCAGCTGGCCTCCGCCACGCCGCAGAACATGGCCAGTCCCGGCACGCCCATCAGCAGATACGCGCTCATGTCCGAGGCCTCGGTGCTCATCGCCGTGACCACCGGGCCGAGACGGCGCCCGCCGAGGTAAAAGTCCTCGGAGCTGCTGTTTTTCGAATAGGCGACGCCGATGAGCAGCATACCGATGAGATATACCGCGATCGCGCCGAGTACAAATGCCATTCCGCTCATGTCGTTTCCGCTCCTTTTGCTTTGGATAGCTGCATTATAGCGAAATCCCGGTGAGGCGCAAGCGCTTTTGTCCGCTAAAGCGCTTGATTTTCGTAAAAAGAAAGCTATAATAGAAATATCCATCATTTGATTCATCTTAATATGAATTTTTTTCATATTAAGGCAGGGAGGAGCGCGACATGATCGAAAAATACCGGGCACTGATGAGCGCGGTCGAGCTCGGCAGTCTGACGCGGGCGGCCGAGGCGCTTGGCTGCACCCAGTCAGCCGTCAGCCACGCGATCGCGTCGCTGGAGCAGGAGCTTGGCTTTCGGCTTTTGCTGCGCGCCCGTTCCGGCATCCGGCTGACCGACGAGGGCGAACGGATGCTGCCGGCGGTGCGCTCGCTGCTGTCGGCGGGCGAGCAGCTTGAGCAGACGGCCGCCTCGATCCGGGGGCTCGATCAGGGCACGGTGCGGATCGGGGCGTTCACCTCGGTCGCCGTGCACTGGCTGCCCGCCGTACTCAAGGAATTTCAGCGCGACTATCCGCACGTATCCTTCCGGCTGCTCAACGGCGACTATCACGACGTGAACGAATGGCTTGCGGACGGGAGCGTGGACATCGGCTTTGTCGCGCTGCCCTGTGAGACGCCGTGCGAGTGCATCGCGCTGATGGAGGACAGGCTGCTTGCGATCCTGCCGCCGGACAGCCGCTTTGCGAGCTATCCGCGCTTTCCGATCGTCGAGTGCGAGCGCGAGCCGTTCATCTCGCTGCTGCAGAGCTCCGACCACGATGCGCGGCGCGCGCTAGACGCAACGGGCGTCAAGCCGAACGTGCGCTTTTATACCAAGGACGACTATGCGATCATCGCGATGGTCGAGCAGGGGCTCGGCATGAGCATCATGCCGGAGCTGCTGTTAAAGGGGCGGCATGACAACGTGCTGACGCTGCCTCTTGTGCCGGAGGCCAGGCGCACGATCGGCATCGCCTATTCCGCCGTCGGCCATCCCGGCCCGGCGACCAGGCGCTTTTGCGATTATGTGGTGCGCTATGTCAGGGAGCAGGCCGGCTGAGATCCTGCTGAAGCGGTCAGATATAAGGAAAGACGGCCCCGTCGGGGCCGTCTTTTTCGTTTATACGCCTATGCTCAGAACTCGAGGTTCTTGTCGGTCTCCTTGGAAAAGACGTGAGCCACCTTGCCGTCAAAGGTGAAGTGGACGGTGTCGCCGATGTTGTAGTTGCCCTTCATGTCGATCGTAGGCACGATGATGATCACGTCGCGGCCGTCGGCATTGACATGCAGGTGCACGCTCGAGCCCATCATTTCGCTCACGTCCACGCGCGCCGCGATGCCCTTGTCCGAAACGTCCGTGTGCTCCGGACGCACGCCCAGCGTGATCGCCTGAGACTGGACATCATTCTTGAGCAGGCGCTCTTCCTTGTCCTCGCTCAGCTCGACCTTCAGTCCGCCGATCTCCACGAAGTACTTGCTGCCCTCGCGCGTGAGCTGCGCGTCAAAGAAGTTCATAACGGGCATGCCGATGAAGCCCGCGACGAACAGGTTCGCCGGATGATTGAACACGTCCTGCGGCGTGCCGATCTGCTGGATGTAGCCGTCCTTCATGATGACGATACGGTCGCCCAGCGTCATGGCCTCCGTCTGGTCGTGGGTGACGTACATGAACGTGGTGTTGATCCTCTGGCGCAGCTTGATGATCTCCGCGCGCATCTCGTTGCGCAGCTTGGCGTCCAGGTTCGAGAGCGGCTCGTCCATCAGCATGACCTTCGGGTCACGCACGATCGCGCGGCCGATGGCCACACGCTGTCTCTGGCCGCCGGACAGGGCCTTGGGCTTACGCTCGAGGTACTGGGTAATATCGAGGATCTCCGCCGCCTCGCGCACCTTCTTGTCGATCTCGTCCTTCGGGGTGTGGCGCAGCTTCAGAGAGAACGCCATGTTGTCGTACACGGTCATGTGGGGGTAGAGCGCGTAGTTCTGGAACACCATCGCGATGTCGCGGTCTTTCGGCGCAACGTCGTTCATCAGCTTGCCGTCGATGTACAGCTCGCCGCCGGAGATCTCTTCCAGACCCGCGACCATACGCAGCGTCGTCGACTTGCCGCATCCGGAGGGGCCGACCAGGACGAAGAATTCCTTGTCGTTGATGTCCAGGTTGAATTCCTGAACCGCAACGACGCCCTCGTCC
>DJYJ01000011.1 GCA_002450075.1 Clostridiales bacterium UBA6981 | reverse complement strand
GGTCGAGCGCAGCCACCGCAAAGATAATGAATACTTTTATGCCGATCACAAGTTCTTTTCCTTCGAAGACTTCCAAAAGCAGCTTGCTGTCTGGAACAGAAAGTACAACGATTTCCCCATGCGTCCCCTCGGCTGGCTCTCACCCAAACAGGCCCTTTCTTCTTTTCCTAACTCTGTCACACATCATTGACAAACCTACAGCCCGGCCGATCTTTTGGCAGGGCGGACGCAAAGAAAAGGAGAGAGAAGCATGGACAGAATCAAAAAATATTTTGGCTTTGGCTGCATGCGTCTGCCGATGATCGGGGAGGACGTCGACATCGAGCAGACCAAACAGATGGTCGATCACTTTCTGAAAGCGGGCTTTAATTATTTCGACACGGCCCACGGTTACATCGACGGCAAGAGCGAGCAGGCGATCCGTGAATGCCTCACGAGCCGCTATCCACGCGACCGTTATATCCTGACGAACAAGCTCTCCGGCAACTTCTTCGAGCGGGAGGAGGACATCCGGCCGCTCTTTGAAAGCCAGCTTGCGGCCTGTGGGGTCGACTATTTTGATTTTTATCTGATGCACGCGCAGGGCGCGCGAAACTATGACCACTATAAGGCCTGCCGCGCCTATGAGACGGCTTTTGCGCTCAAACGCGAGGGAAAGGTGCGCCGTGTCGGCATCTCCTTCCACGACAGCCCGGAGATGCTCGACAGGATCCTCACGGACTATCCCGAGATCGAGGCTGTGCAGATCCAGTTCAATTATCTTGATTTTGACGATCCCGCCGTCCAGAGCCACGCCGTCTATGAAATGGCGCGGCGGCACGGAAAGCCCGTCATCATCATGGAGCCGGTCAAGGGCGGCAGACTAGTTAATCTACCCGACGCGGCGGCCGCGGAATTCGCCGCCCTCGGCGGCAGTCCCGCAAGCTATGCGATCCGCTTTGCCGCCGGCTTCGAGGGCGTGATGATGGTGCTCTCCGGCATGAGCGACATGGCGCAGATGACGGATAACTGCTCGTTCATGGCGGACTTCAAGCCGCTTGACGAGACCGAGCGCGCAGTGGTCGACCGGGTGCAGGCCATCTTCAAGACCAAGAACTTCATCCCCTGCACCGCCTGCCGCTATTGTACGGCCGGCTGCCCGATGGGCATCGCGATCCCGGACATCTTCGCCACCGTGAACGCGAAAAAGCTCCACCGCGACTGGAACAGCGCGTATTATTACAATATCGTATGTGACAAGGCCGGAAGCCGCGCCTCTGACTGCGTCCGCTGCGGCCAGTGTGAGGCCGTCTGCCCGCAGCACCTCGAGATCCGGGAGCTGCTGGCAGCCGCTGCGGAGGAGTTTGAGAAATAAAATCCGGCTCTCTTCCCATATGAAAAAACACCTTGCAGGCCTGTCAGGTCTGCAAGGTGTTTTTTGTTTGATCAGAGAGCTCAGGCGACAGCTTCCTCACGCTTGTCCTTCTCGGCAAAGAAGAACACGGCGTTGATGATGAGGAGCACGAACATCAGTGCGGTCCAACGGTCGACCAGGCGCATCGCGAGGTGCATATTTTCGGTAAGCACGAAGAGCACGACCGAGAAAGCGGCGGCGATGGCACCGAAGAGCTTTGCGCTGTGAGGACGGGAGTCCTCTTCCTCGTCATCGCGGCGACGGATCAGAGCGGCGAGAGCGAAGAGAACGGACAGGATGCACGCGATCAGATTCAGCAGCGCCCAGCTTGCGGAAGAGGCCATCGGGATCTCGGCTTCGGGGATCTCCTCCAGCTCGTTTACCGCAAGCAGGGGAGCGGGCTCGGCGATCATTTCCGCTTTTTCCTCAGCAACTTCCACCACAGGAGCGGCGAGAGGGACGTCGTTGTCGTCAATTTCTTCCTCCGGTTCAGCAGCGACCGGAGCGGCGGGCACGGGCTTCACGGGCGCAGTCGGTACCACCGCGGGTGCTTCGGGCACCACCGCGGGGGCGGGCGGCGTGATCTTGCGGAGCGCGATGCTGCTGAGCGCGTCGAGCTGAGCAAGCGATACCTGCAGCGGGGTAAGGAGCTCGCGGGCAGCGATCATATCGGGGGTGAAGGCTTCGGGCTCGACGGGAACGGGGTTGGAGTAACGGTTGAAGAAGTAGCGGTTCACATTCAGCGTGTTCTTGATGGAAGCGTGGTCACAGGTACCGTTTTCAAAGCTGAAGGTGTGCTGCGTGCCGGTCCAGTCGGATTCATAGTCCATGGCGTTGGTAGCAAAGATAACGTCGTTTGCCCAGTAGGGGCCGTCGGTGAAGCCTTCGAGAAAGCGGGGGGTCATCAGACCGGTGCCTTCAAAGACGGGGGTCTGGCTCGTGACGGTGACAGAGTCGTTCTTGCCAATCTCGGCGATCTCATACTCCATCATGACCATGCGGTCGATCAGAGCGGCGGGAATGATCAGGCAGCCGTGTTCATCGTCAATGTTGATGTTCATGCAGTCCCAGCCGCGCTCTTCCTGATAGTCCCACATTTCCGTTACACTGTCAAAGTCCTGGAAGATATGCAGGTTCGCGACTTTGTAGGTGGTGTCGGAGGCTTCGCCTGCGTTCACGAGGATGGTCTTGCCCTCGCCGACCGCGTTCAGATCGTCCCAGTAGACGACCAGGTCGCCGGCCTTGCCGAGCTGAACGGAACGGCGGCCATAATTTTTATAATAGTCTTCTTCCAGTACCGTACCAAGGGAGAGGATGCTCTCCTTGTCGACGCGGCCGATACTGCCCAGCGCGTTCATCTGGTCGTCGATCTTGGCGCTGTTGCGCTCGTTGATGCGGGCGATCGTGGCGACGTTCTTGTTGTAGACGTCCAAACGCTTGTTGTAGGTCTCCATCTGCGCTTCGTAGGCGGCGAGCTTTTCAGACTCAATCTGGTTGTGCTCCTCGGCCTCGGCGTTAAAGCGCTCGGCCTCTTCGTTGTAGAGCGCGGCGGCTTCGTTGAAGCTCTCGGCGGCCTGGCTGTATGCTTCGAGCTCGCTGTTGTAGGCCTCTGCCGCGGCGTTATATGCCTCGACCTCACGGTTGTAGGCTTCGATCAGACGGTTGGCCTCCTCGTCGGAGAGACCGTCGAGAACAGGTGCGGTGGGAGCGGCAGGCGCTTCTGGCCGGGTGGGGGCAACGGGAGTAAGGTCGGTCTTTTCTTCGACGGCTTCCACACTCTCTTCTTCGGCCTGCTCGGAGATTGCTTCGACAGCCGCCGGGGTGAGGTCGTTCCCTTTCGTTTCGGAAAGGGTTTCACTCACGTTCGTTTCCGGAACGGTTTCGTTTTCGTTGGCTTCGGGAATGGTTTCGCTCGCCTCGGCGGGAGCAGGGTCTTCCACATCGTTGTCGGCGAAGGCGGCCATCGGCAGCAGGCCGAACATCAGGATCAGAACAAGAACCATAGCGATCGTTTTTTTCATTTTTATTTCCTCCCTGTCGTTTTTTTGTTTTCTGGCCTTAGTATACCGGGGAGGAAATCAACAAAGGAATCAATAAAAACATCTTTCTTGCGAAAACCAAGAAAAATTATTGACTTTTTTTCGCGCACCTGTTTTACGGCTTACAAGAGATTCACAGCGACATGGCAGCATCAAGTGATCGAGATGCCGGATTGGGAGGTGACGGATGGGCAGAGGAGACAGATTTGATAAACGAAAAGAGCCCGCAGATTCCGTTGGCTTGCTGGCTCTTGGTTAGTGAAGCCTCACACGACTGAAGTCGCGTGCTTCCTATTGCCGTCATTGAGATGACGGTTACCCTTTAGAGGTATCGGACTACTTAACCACTGATACAGTCTAAGCTCAGATGAATCATGCCGAAGCATGAAGCTCCGCACAAAGACTAATTAGAGTGGCATAAGTTGAGGTGCTTCTCTTACTGCAATGAGGAACTTTTGCCTCAATGCGCAACCGTTCCGTTGCCGGGACGGATTTTAGTAATTCGCGTATAAAGTATCTGGCCCCAATATTATAACTAGCGCTTAGGTCACAATTATAGATCTTGCCATTCTGAAATTTGCACATGGCATTGGTTTTAAATCCAGCATCCTTGCCTCGAATCACTTTAC
>DJYJ01000043.1 GCA_002450075.1 Clostridiales bacterium UBA6981 | reverse complement strand
GCATCATTGTAACACCTACAAAATATTTCTGTTTCCATCGGTAGTTTCAGTTGACGCCCTGCCTCATACAGGGTATAATCTACCTGCTTTTTATTGTGCTTCACAACCTAATATTAAGCCGACAGCCGCCCCTTTTTCAAGGGACGGCTGCCGTTATTTTACTCTTTTTTCGGGGCTGACTTTTGAGACAGCCCCTTTTCTGTGAAGTATGGGCGGAAAAGGTCCGTTCAAAACCTGTCGTCTCCCTAATCTGCGCGCCCTTTGGGGCTGCTTTTTTGCGTTTTTGCGTTTGTTCGATGTCGTATTGTTTGCGGAAGCGGTCGAAGTTCGTCACCGGATCGGTTTTGTCCCTGCACGGTGGCGGGATAAAACCGGCCGCTCCGGCCTGTCTGCGTGAAATCCAGGATTGAACGATTCCCCGCGATGTGGTTTAATATAAGATAGTATTATATTTAATTATTGTGTTCTTACTATTGTCATCCTTCTCCCGCCGTCCGGTCGGGAGAGGGAGCCGGGAAGGGGATGAGCCGGAAGCATGCTCAAGAGCCATGAAAAGTTTCACTCCGCAAACGGAAAAAGGCAGATCCTGATCGCGGACGACGAGCTGATCAACCGGGAGATACTCGGCGAGATCTTAAAGAGCGACTATGAGCTTCTCTTCGCCTCCGACGGCGGAGAGACGATGGACCTGATCCGCGCAAACAGCGGCACGCTGTCTCTGGTGCTGCTGGATATCATGATGCCTGTCCTGTCCGGTCTCGATGTTTTGAAGATCATAAAGGAAGACGCGTCGCTCTCCCGTATCCCCGTCATCGTCATGACCTCGGAGAAGGACACGGAGGTGGAAAGCCTGCGCCTCGGCGCGACGGACTTTATTCCCAAGCCCTATCCCGACGTCAACGTGATCCACGCGCGCGTGCTGCGCACGATCGAGCTGTTTGAGGACCGCGACATCATCCAGTCCACCGAACGCGACACGCTGACAGGGCTGTACAACCGGGAGTATTTCTTCCGCTATGCCGAGCAGTATGATCAGTTCCACCCCGAGGTCGAGACCGACGCCGTGATCATCGACATCAACCACTTCCGCATGATCAACGAGCGCTACGGAAAGGCCTACGGCGACGAGGTGCTGCGCCGCATCGCCCAGCTGCTGCGCGAATCGTTCGGCGAGGGCGGGGGCATCGTCTCCCGTCTCGAGGCAGACACCTTTATGGCCTACTGTCCGCACCGCGACGACTATGAAACGCTGCTGGAGAAAGACTTCTCCAGTCTCACGAACGAGGACACCGCAAAGAGCCGCGTACGTCTGCGCGTGGGCGTCTATTCCTGCGCCGACAAGTCGATCGACATGGAGCGCCGCATCGACCGCGCCAAGATGGCCGCCGAGTCGATGAAAAACTCCTATACGCGCGCGATCGGCTTCTATGACAACGATCTGCACGAGCGCGAGCTCTATGCCGAGAAGCTCATCGAGGACTTTTCGGCGGCGCTTCGCGAGCATCAGTTCACGGTCTATTACCAGCCCAAATTCGACGTGCGGCCGGACACCCCCGTCCTCTCGAGCGCAGAGGCGCTGGTGCGTTGGATCCACCCGGAGCTCGGGCTGATCAGCCCCGGTGTGTTCATCCCGCTGTTTGAGGAAAATGGTCTGATCCAGCGGCTCGACGCCTATGTCTGGCGGGAGACCGCACGGCAGATGCGCGACTGGAAGGACCGTCTCGGCTATTCGGTCCCGGTATCCGTCAACGTGTCCCGGATCGACATGTACGACCCCGACCTGCCCGCAACACTGCAGGAGATCATCCGTGAGCATGGTCTGACCGGACGCGACTTTCTCCTGGAGGTCACGGAATCCGCCTACACCCAGGATTCCACCCAGATCATCGCGACCGTGGAAACGCTGCGCAAAAACGGTTTTCAGATCGAGATGGACGACTTTGGGACCGGCTATTCCTCGCTGAACATGATCTCCAAGCTGCCGATCGACGCGCTGAAGCTGGACATGCAGTTTATCCGCGAGGCCTTCAGGGCCGGCGGAAATACGCACATCGTAGAAGTGATCATCGGCATCTCGGACTATCTGTCCGTTCCCGTGATCGCCGAGGGCGTCGAGACGGCGGAGCAGCTGCATGTGCTCAAGGCGCTCGGCTGCGACCTCGTGCAGGGCTATTTCTTCTCGAAGCCCGTTCCGGCCGCGGAATTCGAGCCCTTTATCCTGCAGAAGAAAGAAGCGGATCTTGCTGCCGCCTCCGCGCCCGCTCCCGATAAAGAGGCCTCCTCCGCGACCGACCGGATCGCGCGCAGCGCCAAGCTCGAGCTGCTGCGCGAAACAGCCGACACGCCTGAGCCTGCCGCCGAGTCGACCCCAGCCGAAGAGCCTGTCAAGGAGCATACCGGCTTCCAGCTGAAGACCGCCTCGATCTTCTTTGCCATTCTCGCCTTCTTCGCCGCGGTGGCGCTGCTGATCTCGGACATTGCCGTCACGAAGGGTTATCAGCGCATGGAGGCTGCAAGCGCCCGCTTTATCGTCTCGCAGATGGCCGCCTCGGATATGGAGTCCGGCTCGGATTACCTGACCGACCGCGTCCGCTGCTTCGTCGTGACGGGCGAGATCGACTATCTCAATGACTTTATCGAAGAGGTCGAGCAGACCAGACGGCGCGACAAGGCCGTTGAGCGTCTCTCTGAGCTGCTCGCCGAGGAAGGCCGCAGCGCCATCAACAGTCTCAACACCGCCCTGTCGCTGTCCAACGAGCTTGTCGCGGTCGAAAACAGGGCCATGCGTCTGATACTCGAGGCCGAGCATTATGATCTTTCCGGCATCCCGGCGGGCATCGCGTCGATCGCGCTCACGGACGCCGAGCGTGCCATGACGGATGAAGAGCTCAAGGACATGGCGCAGTCGCTCGTCTTTGACAACAATTACATGCACTACAAGGACCGCATCCGCGAAAACGTGAATCTCTGCACGCAGGCGCTGATCCTCTCGTCCAGCCAAGAGCGGGAGCAGGCCTCGGCAAGGCTCTCTCTCCTCGTCAGGATCCAGACGGCGATGACGATCATCTTCTTCCTGATCGTGCTGGGGATCATTACGCTCATCACGATGATGGTTCGCAAGCCGCTGACAAGGATGGTCATGAAGATGCAGCAGCAGGAGGAGATCACGCCCACCGGCGTGGAGGAGCTCCGCTTTGTCACGCGCATCTACAACCGCATTCTCCAGGAGAACCGGACCGTACGCGAAAAGCTTAGCCATGAGGCGTCTCATGACGCGCTGACGGGGCTGTTCAACCGCGGCGCGTACGATCTGCTGATGGAGAGCACGGACAAGCAGCACATGGCGCTGATCCTGATCGACATAGATGATTTCAAGGGCGTGAACGACACCTACGGCCACGCCGTAGGCGACCGGGTGCTCAAGCGCGTGGCGGATCTGATGCGCGCGAGCTTCCGCTCCGTCGATATCCTCTGCCGCATCGGCGGCGACGAATTCGTGGTCGTCATGACCCGTGTCAACAGCTCGATGAGCCAGCTCGTGCATAACAAGATCGGCCGTATGAACGACCTGCTGCAGCATCCAACGGACGACCTTCCGCCCGTTTCGCTGAGCGTCGGCGTGGCCTTCTCCGACAGGGAAAAGCCGCAGGGCGACATTTTCCAGGACGCGGACACAGCGCTGTATCAGGTAAAGGAGGCCGGAAGACGGGGCTGCAAGATCTATGACGGAAAATAAAGAGGACGCTCTCGCAGATCCCCCGGCTGGCGACAGCAAAACACCCCGGACGACCGGTCCGGGGTGTTTTTATGCTTTTTGGGGGCGGATCCTCATCCGGGGATCTTCATGCTGATGTTCTCAAAGCTCGCCTCGCAGCCCTCGGCAAACACGCCGATGTGCGCGCCGTCGATCGAATGGGTGATGCGGGAGGAGAGCGCCTTGTAATCGTCGATATAAAGGACCACAATCTCGTTCTCGCAGACCAGCTTCACGTGGTGCGTGTCGCTGCGGGAGAAGTCGAACTTGGTGACCGCCATCGGCTCAAGGCTGCGGAGATCCTCGATCTCATAGCCCTCGTAGTGCAGCAGGTTCTGCCGTCCATCGAGGCAGAGCGTGGTCCAGGTCTCGTCCCTGTCGCTGCCGCCGAAGGTGAAGCCAACAACGCCTTCGCCGTCAAAGCGCACGTCGCACTCCAGCGTCATCGTCGCGGGGCGGGTGCCCATGTCGGCCTGGGCATAGCTCTCCTCCGCCGGCGTGAGGGTGATGCTGCTGCCGTCGATCACGACGCCGTCCGTCAGCGGAACCGCCGGGACGATCTTGTCCATCGTGAAGTACTCGGCAAAGATGTCCGGCGCCTTGACGCCGAGCGTCTTGTCCTCGCGCTGGACAAGCTCGTGGTTCATCACGCTGCCGGCCCATTGGTACATGCCGGAGTCCGAGCTCATGCCCATGCGGCCAAGCCAGCCGCAGAGATAGGTCTTGCCGTCGATCTCCGCCGTCTTGGCCGCGTAGAAGATAAAGCCGTTGCCCTCCGTCAGGCCCTTGCCGTCGAGAAGGTTGTCGCGCGGGGCGACGAAGGGGCCGTCCATGGAATCGCTCATCGCATAATAGGTGACGCAGTCCCAGCTGTACGTCAGATACCAGGTATCGCCGATGCAGAAGAGGTCGGGGCATTCGCACATGTACTGCTTGAGCGGCGCGAAGATCGGGCCGACAAGCTCCCAGTTTTTCAGATCGGTGGAGGTGTACTTGAGCACGACGCCGCCCAGCGTTTCCTCATGCGCCGCGATCAGCAGCCAGTAGCACTGGTCCCGCTCGACCCAGAAGACCTCGGGATCGCGGAAGTCGACGGAGGAATAGCCCTCGGGCGCGTTGAAGAGTACGCCGTCCTTGACCCAGTTTTCGCGGTCGGTGCTGGAGGCGTGCATGACGCACTCGGTCCCCTGTCCGCTGTTGCCGAGACTGGTGTGACCGGTGTAGAACAGGTGGTACAGCCCGTCCGGATCCTGCAGGACGGAGCCGGTGCCGAGCGCCGGGTCGGGATCGGACATCTGGCCGAAATTGAGCACCATGCCGTGATCCTTGTATTCATACAGGTTCTTCGTGCTGTACTTGTAGATCGGGTGGTAGCCCTGGCCGTTGTGATCCGTGTCGTACAGATAGTAGAGCTCCAGCGTGCCGTCGTCGGTCACAAAGGGCATGACGTCGCCCACATAGCCGCCCTCCGGGTTGGGATACAGGGCATAGTCGACCGCCTCATAGGCCTCGTCGGGGAGCCGCTCGTATGTGCCCGCCGTGCCGCCGGTCCCGGCGGGAGCCTCCGCGAGGTTCCCGGCCGGTGCGGCTGCGGAGCCGCAGCCCGACAGCAGCAGCGCCAAAACCAGAAACAGCGCGATCATGGAATGACGTTTAAGCATAAAGCACACTCGCCTTTCTTGTCTGAAATTCTGCTTTCTCTCAGATGCTTCGCATTAGAAGGTATAGATCGTATCCGAAACGAGATTGATCGCACCGGCCTTTTCGACCTTGACGTTGCTGAGGATGATGCTGTTGGGAGGCGAGCAGTTGCCGAGCGAAAGCTGGATCACAAGCTGTGTGGCCTCCTTGGCATAGGTGACGTATTCGACGTGCTGGCCGGCCGGTGTGGAGATCAGCCCGAAGATAGCGCCGAGACCCTTTTCCACGCCGCCGTTGTTGAAGCAGACCTCAAACGGCGCGGGGATGATGGACTTGACGTCCATGCTGACGCGGTACTTCTGCTCGGGTCTGAGCGTCACGCCGGTTTCGACGAAGAGCTTGCTCTTCCAGGCCTCGCGTCCGGTGGCGGGCGTCTTTTCGATGCGGACCGTCGCCTTGTCGCGCGTCACATCGAGCTTCTCGATATAGCCGTTCTGGGTATCGAGCGTGGTGACCTTCTTCACCTCGGGCGTCTGCGTGTAGCGGAAGGCGCACTCCTCGATCTTCAGGTTGCTGAAAGTATAGGTGTTGCCGTCGGTCCCGTCGGTCTTGCCGCAGCGGAGCTGCAGCACGAGCTCGCCCTTGCTCTCGCCGGGATAGATGATGTAGGCGAACGAATTCTTGCCGGAGGAGAGCGACTGGGCATACTGGGCGCCGTAGGCGGACTCGGTATTGCCGTCGTAGAACACCTCAAAGGCGCTCTGGGACTTGGCCGCGGTGAGATCATAGCTCACGCGGTAGCCCTTGTTCTTCTCGGGCGTAAAGCCGGTGCGGACGTTGAACTTGACGTTCCAGAAGTTGCGGTCGGAAGCGGGCGCCTGCAGGATGTGCAGCGTCGCGGAGGAGCTTCCCTGCTCAAGCAGCGTGACATAGCCGTCGTCCGCCGCGCGACTGACGTAGCCGACGCTGTCATAGCTGAAGGACGGGATCAGGCTTTCGCCCTCGGTGGTCTCGGCTGCCTCAAGCTTGATATCGCTGACCGTGACAGCGGTGCCGGCAGGCAGGTTGCCGATCTTCAGCAGGATCTCCATCGTGCCATTTTCTGTCGGGGCAATGGTGTGGGTGAGCGTCTGGTCGTCGGAGCTGATGCTCTCGGTGCCGAAACCGTCCTCTGCGCCCGTGGTCGTGTTCTTAAAGCTTACCGCGGCGCCTTTCCCGTTCTTCACCTGCATGGTGACCTGGTAGCTCTTCCCGGCCTCCAGCTCCACGCCCGGCTTGGCATAGAACTTGATATGCCAGTCGTCGCCGGATTTGGTGACCGTGGCCGTCGCGCTTGAGCCGTCGCCGGTCAGTGCGGCCTCGGCGCCCGAATTAGCTTCCAGATCGAAGGATTTCTTCTCTACTCCGCCGGCGACAACCTCAGGATACGCGAAGTCCTCCGGTGTTACGTCGTCGCCGCCGTCGCTCGTGTACTTCTCGATTCGAATGTCGCTCACCTTGACGACGGTGCCCGCGGCCACGTTGCCGATCTTCAGCAGGATCTCCAGCGTGCCGTTCGTTTCCGGCGTAACGGTATGGCTAACAGTGCCATCGCTGATCAGTTCAGTACCGAAGTCAGTCTCCTCGCCGCCGACGCGCTTGTAGCAGGCCGTACAGCCCGCCGCGCCGCTCACGTTCATGCTGATCTTATACTGCGTGCCGGCCTCAAGTGCCACGCCGGGCTTGGCGTAGAGCTTGACGTGCCAGTCATCGCCGGGCGTCGTGACCGTGGCCGTAGCGTTCGAGCCGTTGCCGCCCAGGGAAGCGGCAGCACCATTGTTTGCCTCAAGATCAAAAGAGCCTTTCTGGATCTCAGCCGCCGTCGTGACAGGATAGGCAAAGCCGGAGGGCGTTACGTTTTTGAATTCCGTTTTGATCTCATCGACCTGGACGCCGCTCATCGTCACGGCCGTGTCTGCGGGGACGTTGCCGATCTTCAGCATGATCTCCAGCGTGCCGCTCTCTGCCGGCGTAACGGTGTGGGTAACGGTGCCCTCGCCGATCGTCTCGGTGCCAAAGCCATCCTCCGCGCCGGTAGCCAGGTTCTTGTAGCAGGCCGTGCAGCCGCTTGCGCCGGTGACGTTCATGCTGATCCGATAGGTCTTGCCGGCCTGCAGCTCCACGCCCGGCTTGGCATAGAACTTGACGTTCCAGTCGTCGCGGGGCGTCGTGACCGTGGCCGTGGCGCTGTTGCCGCTGCCGGACATCTTCGCCTCCGCGCCGCTGTTCGCCTCAAGGGAAAACGAGCCGGGATAGACGACAGCGTCAGGAAGGACACTGCCCGCGGTCGTTTGATTCTCTTCGACCGCAATATTGCTGACCGTTACCGCTGTGCCGGCGGGCACGTTGCCGATCTTCAGCATGATTTCCAGTGTGCCGTTCTCTTTCGGCGTAACAGTGTGCGTGACCGTACCGCCTCCGATCGCCTCGGTGCCAAAGCCGTCCTCTGCACCGGTGGCCGTGTTCTTATAGCAGGCCGTGCAGCCGCCTGCGCCGGAGACGTTCATACTGATCCGATATTGTGTGCCGGCCTGCAGCTCCACGCCCGGCTTGGCATAGAACTTGACGTTCCAGTCGTCGCGGGGCGTCGTGACCGTGGCTGTCGCGCTCGATCCGTCGCCGGTCATCTCTGCGGCCGCGCCGCTGTTCGCCTCGAGTTCGAAGGAGTTGGGCGCGGTAGTACCGCCGGTAACGGTGGGGTAGCTGAAACCGGAAAGCTCGACCGGGCTGAAGCCGCCGCCCGCCTTCTTGATATGGATATTGCTCACCTTGACAGCCGTCCCGGCGGGCACGTTGCCGATCTTCAGCAGGATCTCCAGTTCGCCGCTCGTCGTCGGTGTGACGGTATGGGTAACGGTACCATCGCTGATCGGCTCGGTACCGAAGTCAGTCTCTTCGCCGCCGACGCGCTTGTAGCACGCCGTGCAGTCCGCCGCGCCGGTCACATCCATCGTGATCGTATAGCTTGTTCCGGCCTCCAGTTCAAGCCCCGGCTTGGCATAGAGCTTGACGTGCCAATCGTCGCCGGGCTTTGTGACAGTGGCCGTGGCGCTCGATCCGTCGCCGGTCAGTTCCGCCTCGGCACCCGAGTTTGCTTCCAGATCAAAAGAATGTTTCTCAACGCTGCTCTCGGTCGATTCCGGATAGGCGAAGTCAGTCAGCTCGACTTCCTTCATCTCACCGCTCTTGACCGGGCAAATGCTGAGATTGCTGAGCGTGATGTTGTTTCCCGCGGTCGTGTCGGTCTGGCCGAGCTGCAGTTGGACTGTCAGCGGGCCGTAGGACGCGACCGGGGTAAACGTGTATTCCACGCTCTTCGTGCCGCCGGCCGTCAGGCTGAGCCCGTCATAGATCGCGCCGTAGTCCTTTTCCTTGTTTCCGTCAAAGGTGACTTCAAATTTTGCCTGGTCCCCGGTCGCGCTGACGTCAAAGCTGACCTTGTAGGTCTCACCGGCTGCAGGCGTCACGCCGGTCGCGGCGCAAAGCTTGGCCTTCCATCCTTCGCGGCCGCTCTCGGGAGCCTGGGAGATCTTCAGCGTGGCAGAAGAGGCACTTTCGTCAAGCGCCACCACATAGCCGTCTGCGCCCCAGCAGTAGACCGTGTCGGTGCCGCTGTAGGAAAAGCTGAGCGGAAGGTTTTTGAACGACGTGGGGATCGCGCCGTAGAGCATCTTGCCGGTCTCGACCGAGGTATCCAGCGCGAAGAGCGGGGGCAGGACGCTGGAATAGTGATCCTTGATCTTCTCCACATGGAGATTGCCGATCTTGACGGCGGAGCCCTCCGGCGCGTCGCCGAGCGAGAACTGCAGGATGAGCTCGTCGCCTTCGCCGCTGCCGGTGATTACGGACTCGCAGGTCGTCGTCTTGCCGGCGGCCGCGCTCTGGCCGTAAAGGGCGCCGTAGCCCTTCTCTTCCTCGCCGTTGTTCAGCAGCACCTCAAAGGGCAGATCCTGATCGCAGCTCACGTCGGCCGTGACGCGATAGTGGACGCCGGATTCGGGGATCATGCCGGTCTTGATATACAGACGGGACTTCCACACGCCGTTGTCCCAGGATGTGGCGAGATAGTCGACGGTGACCTCGTCGCGGCTGCGCGTGAGGACCGGGGCATAGCCCTGGTCGTGCTTTTCCCAGACGAGGGATTCCTTTTCAAAATTAACGGGCACGGTGAGCGCGTTCTCATAGTCGACCTCGTCCGCGTACTCCTCGATCTCGATCTCGGTAAAGTCGATCGTGAAGGCCGGCAGCATGCCGAGCTGCAGATCCAGATAGCTCGTGCCGGAGGTGGCGATCAGGACGCCGGTGACGCTGTTTTCGCCCTCGTGGATGTCAAACTCCTGGAAGTCTCCGAACTTGACCTTGCCGGCCACATCCGAGCGGAAGCGATAGGTCACGCGGTAGTCGCGCCCCGCGACGGTCGGATAGTTGCACTCGAGCTTGACGTGCCACGCCTCGCCGTCGGTCTTCTCGGCGGCAAAACGGTACACGCCGTCGACGACCTCGCCGCGGCCCGAGACGGCATTGCCTTCAAACTTGGCGCGGAACATCGTGTTGTGCTCCACCGTTGTCGGCGTTACCTGTCCGGGAGCGGAAAGCGGCAGCGCAAACGTGCCGGCCGCCGGCGCTTCATGGTAGGCCGAGAGCAGCTCCACTCTCCCCGCAGCCGCCGGCGCGGGCGCTTCCTTGACCGTGCGCCGCACCGTCTCCGCGGCCTGGGGAGCAGCCTGGCCGCAGCTGGAGAGCAGGAGTGCAAACAGGAGCACCACCGCGACCATGAGCTTCGCGTGTTTCATATCGAAAACCTCCTTGCTTCTATCCGCCTGTTTTGCGCATTCAGCCGGTCGGCGGATGCACAAAACAAGATAATGTGCAAAATGTAAACATTTTTCCAGAATCAGTATAAGATATTGTGGCCACAGTGTCAATTGGTTTTGTGCATTTGCTTTACTTTTTGTCGCTTTCGTTGAGGCAAATGCCCGCTTTTATGGGCAAATTGCCGGGTCTCCTCCTTCTCGTTTTACGTTTTGTAAATATTGCTTTTCCTTCTTCTCCATGCTATGATATAAATAATTATAGGAATAAGATCCGGATCTGCACAAAGGAGTATTTATGGCGCTGAAAAGAGTAACCATGCAGGACATCGCCGACGCCTGCTCCCTGTCCCGCAACACGGTATCCAAGGTCTTTAACGGCCGCGGGTCCGTGCCGGAGGCTACACGGAAACAGGTGCTCGCCAAGGCACGGGAGCTTGGCTATTCCCAAGCCCCCGCTGGCGACGCGGCCGGGAGCGGCGGCAACATCGCGCTTCTGACGCAGCACAAGCTCCTGAGCCATTCCTTCGGCGCCTTTTTCATCACCAGCTTCACCGATCAGATCTGCCGCGCGGGCTACACTGTAAAAATCTATGAGATCTCCCCCGCCGAGATCGCGGAGCGGCGGCTGCCTCCCCATCTCGATCTCTCCCAGACCGCGGGCTTTCTCGGCATCGAGCTGTTCGACCGGGAATATCTCAATATGATCTGCTCGCTGAAAAAGCCGACCGTATTTGTCGACGGCTTTGCCCGCGCCAGCATGTCGCTGATCGGCTGCGACTATGTCTCGATGGAGAATCTTTCCAGTGAGATCTCTCTCGTCAACCGAATGATCTCCGCCGGCGCGCGCCGGATCGGCTTTGTGGGCGACAGCGAACACTGCAACAGCTTCTTTGAGCGCTATCTCGGCTATTGCATCGCGCTGCGTGACGCGGGGCTGCCGGTCGACCGCGAACGCTCGATCCTCGAGGAGGACAGCGATCTTTACGGCAGCACCGAGTGGCTGCTCGAAAAGCTCGCGGCCATGCCCTCGCTCCCCGACGCCTTTGCCTGCGCCAATGATTATCTCGCCATCCATCTGATAACGGCGCTGAAAAAGATGGGCCTTTCGGTGCCGCGGGACGTGATGATCGCCGGGTTTGACGGCTCGCTCGAGGCTACGCTTGTCGAGCCGCCGCTGGCCACCGCGCAGATCCCGAGCGCGGAGATCGGCCGTCTGGCCGCCTCCCTGCTCTCCGAGCGGATCTTAAATCCCGAGGCCTCCTTCCGCTGGACTTATGTGAAGACCACGCCTGTTCAGGGCGGCAGTATCCGCTGATCCGCCCTTACAGCCGGCCAAAATGATACTATGATAAAAAAGGATCCCAGAATCAAAAGATTCTGGGATCCTTTTTCAGACAGGCTTTCAAACTCGCTTACACGCGGGCCACGCCGGAGTCTCTGGCCGCCTGCATGACCGCTTTTGCCACGGCGTCCTTTACGCGCGGATCAAAGGCCTTCGGCAGGATATAGTCGGCATTGAGCTCCTCGTCGCTCACAAGCCCGGCGATGGCGGAGGCAGCTGCCAGCTTCATGGCGTCGTTGATATCGCTTGCGCGCACGTCCAGCGCGCCGCGGAAGATGCCCGGGAAGCAGAGCACGTTGTTGACCTGGTTGGGATAATCCGAGCGCCCGGTGGAGACCACCGCCGCGCCGCCCGCTCTGGCGTCCTCGGGAAAGATCTCGGGCGTGGGGTTGGCACAGGCGAAGATGACCGCGCCGGGGTTCATGGTCTGCACCACCTCGCGCGAAAGCGCGCCGGGAGCCGACACGCCGATGAACACGTCCGCGCCGCGGATGACCTCCTCAAGGCTGCCCTTGCGGAGCTGCGGATTTGTGATCGCCGCGATCTCGTCCTTGGCGGGATTCATGTGCTCGCTGCGGCCGTTCCAGATCGCGCCGCTGCGGTCACAGAGCGTCACATCCACAGCGCCGGCCGTGATCAACAGCTTGCTGATGGCCGTCGCCGCGGCGCCCGCGCCGTTGAGGACGATGCGCACCGCGGGGAGCTTCTTGCCCACCAGCTTCAGCGCGTTCGTCAGCCCCGCGAGCGTGATCACGGCCGTGCCGTGCTGGTCGTCGTGGAAAATGGGGATGTCGCAGCATTCCTTCAGGCGGCGCTCGATCTCAAAGCAGCGGGGCGCGGAGATGTCCTCCAGGTTCACGCCGCCGAAGCTGCCGGCAAGCAGGCGCACGGTATTCACGATCTCGTCGACGTCATGGCTGCGGATGCAAAGCGGGATTGCATCTACGCCGCCGAAGGCCTTGAACAGGACGCATTTGCCCTCCATAACGGGCATGCCCGCCTCTGGGCCGATGTCGCCGAGACCGAGAACGGCCGTGCCGTCCGTGACGACGGCGACGGTATTCCAGCGCCTCGTCAGCTCATAGCTTTTCTCCGGGTCTTTCTGGATCTCCAGACAGGGCTGCGCCACGCCGGGCGTATAGGCAAGACTCAGCGCTTCGGCGGAGTCCACCGCAGCGCGGCTCACCATCTCCAGCTTGCCCCTCCACGCATAATGCTTGCGCAGTGATTCTTTCGCGTAATCCATAAAAGCCTCCCGCTCTGCAGCATCTCCCCGTCCGCTCCCCCGCCCCGGCTGAGGCAGGGAGGGGACGTCACCATTATTCTACACTTTTTTGCGCGGATAGTAAAGCGCCCTGTTTTGTCCCCGGCAAAGGCGCCTGCCCGGATGAGGGGGGGGCGAAAAAGTCAGGCCGAAAGGAGTATTCTATGAAATTTCCACTTCTCACGGCAAAGTACTTGAACAAAAGCAAAATTTGTTTGTTAGCCCATCGGGAAAAAGCCATAGAAAAAGGCGAACCGCTGCGTGCATTTTGAACGCACATCGATCAAAGAGCCTGGCCCTTGCCTGCACTTTGCAAGCATTTTCGCTGCGGCGGGACGGGGATTTTATAATCTCTCGATCCGCCATAAGCATGATCGTGTGCCAAAGGCAGGCTTCCCCGGAGCTCTTTTGGATGCGCATCTGTGGTGCTTTGCATTCCTCTGCTAACAATGGTATACTGCAAATAAACGGATTTCAAGGCGAAGCCCTTGCCGGGTGCTTCCGATTACAGAGGAGGAATACGGAATGAAACGCAGTGAGATCCTCGAGCGCATGGGGATGCGTCTTCCCCTGCGCAAGCAGCTGCGCGTCATCGTGTCCAGCGATGTTCGCAATGAGGCGGATGACCAGTTTGCCGTAGCACACCACCTGCTGACGCCGATTTTCGACGTGCGGGCCGTGGTGGCCGCCCATTATGAGAGCAAGGCCCCGGGCAGCCGCAGCACCATGGAGAAGAGCTATCAGGAGCTGCTCAAGCTCATGGAGGCTAGCGGCATGGACGACGTGCCGGCCCTGCGCGGCTGTGAGGCACCGCTGACCGACGAGCGGGACGCGCCGGAGAGTGAGGGCGTGGACTTCATCATCCGGGACGATATGCGTTATGAGCCGAACCCGGAGGGCAAGGAGATCCGCCTCTACGACTATGTGGACATCCGGATGCTGCTGGAGGATTTTTACGCCAAGCTCGCCCTCTGCTACCGCAACTACTGAACCCCGAAGCGACAAGCGGGGCTCAACGGCTCCGCCCGGCCGGAGGTCTTTGAGTGCGGCATCCCCGTGACGGGAGCTGCCGGACGCAGCGCCCCGGTGCTGGCCGAGCACGCCGTTTATTTCATGCTCCAGGGCTGCTATCACACAAAAGAGCTGCTTGCCGCCCAGGAAGAATACCGTTGGGGTTTGGAGGGCAGTGAAAGCTGGCGCGGCCTCTACGGACGCACGGCGGGCATCATCGGCATGGGCAACAACGGCCGTCTTCTGGCCGAGCGTCTGCACGCCTTCGGCATGAAGATCATCGCCTATATCTACTCTTTTCGTTTAGCCGCAAAGATCATGATCGATGTGCTGACCGACAGAACGATGAAAGAAATCTAAAAACAAGAAAAGCGAGGGTGGGACGATGGTCCCATCCTCGTTTCTCTTCTTCCGTTACACCTGCACGCACTCGTCTTTTCCAGGAAAACGCTGCTGCCGATGGTTCATGGTACCTGATATGCCACGGAGAAGCGGTTGACCGAGGTGCGCTTTTTCACGATGGCCTTGAGCATGGCGTCGCGTTCCGTGATGACACGGCCGCTTAGTCTGCTGATACCCAACTTCAGTAACTCCGGACAGCAGGTGACCGTCGGCCCGGTGAGGATGATCTCGGTGTTCCGGCTCAGTTCCAGGAGGCGCGGCATGGTCTTGTTGATGGCCGCACTGCCGGTGATGATCACGAGATCGCACAGCGGCAGATAGTATTCGCAGGCGCTGTCCGGCAGGGCTCCGGCTTTTTCTTCCCGGTCCATGATGTACAGCTTTTTAGCCGTGGCAAAGTCTTCCTGCGTCATGTTGCTGTGGCCGATCATCATGCCCACCATCCCCACCGTGCGGCCGCGGATCTCGACGCCGTCCAGCGTTTTGGCGTCAGTCTTTACAAAGCCGCAGCCGGCGTGATTGTAGAAAGCGTTGACTGCGGCGAAGGCCTCGCTGGCCTCCTCCATATCCCAGGAGAGCATGGCCTGGCCAAACATGTAAAAGGGCATGCCCAGGGCGATCCAGAAGAAGTATTCCTTCGCGCAGGCATAGGTCTCCGCGTTTACCTTGCCGCCGAAGAAGGTCGGGATCGGTTCCATCGCCAAAAGATAGACGGCCGTCAGCAGGAGGCTGCTCCCCAGGCAAAGAACGATGGCGTTGCCGATGCTGCGGTGGGCGTCGTCCTTGTTGTTTGCGCCCAGCGAGATCGAAACGAAGGCGCAGGCACCGTCCCCGATCATGACCGCGATCGCCAGCGCGACTACGGTCAATGGGAAAACGACCGTATTGGCCGCGTTGCCGTAGGAGCCGAGATAGTCGGCGTTGGCAATGAAGATCTGGTCGACGATGTTGTAGAGCGCCGCCACCACCAGAGAAATGATGCAGGGAAGCGAATACTTCCGCATCAGGGTCGAGAGCTTTTCCGTTTCCAGAAAAGTGTTGGATTTTTGTTCCATGTGTTCTCCTTCCAAAACGAAAAAGCACTGTGCAGATCGTTGTATCGTATCAGCACAGTGCTTGTATCGTTTCTCAATATGAAAGTAAAAGTGTGCGGCGAAGTCGGATTTACGCTTTCGCCACACACTGTTCGGGATTATCAGCCGAATTACCGAAAAAGTCAAATTATTTTTGCGGGAACAGCTTCAGCGGATTCATATCCCATTTCCTGTGCCCAGTTGCCATGAACGAGTGAAGATCACAGCCGGGAGAGCTCCTTTGCCATCCGCTCCGGAAAAATAAGCGCCATGTCTCCGTGATCCATCCCCTCAAAGCGTTTGAAAACCGTATCCGGAACAAACCTCTTCATATATTTCAGGTCCCAGTCTCTGGCTTTGCGTTCTTTTTCCGCATACCAGTAATGAATCTTGCCTGGAAAACGTATGAGGTTCTTCGGCATTTGATAGTTGTTGCAGGAATCGAAGGTGTTCCAGAGCGTCTTGTACGTGCAATGGCGGAACATGTTGGCTAGATACTTCAAATCCTCCTCGCTGTATTGTGAGGAACTGAAAGCCCTGACGATCATTTTTTCCCCGCCCAGTTTTCCAAGCGCCATCATGCCGAAATCGCGCAGCGCGATCAACCGGGTCAGGATCCATGGCAGCTGATAGGGCGTGATTCCACCGTCCATAACGTAGTGCTGCGCTTTGAGCTTTCCGTCTGCTGCCATCCGAAGCGCGATGCTTCCGCCCATGGAGCAGCCGTAGATCGCTTTTACTTCCTGAATTCCTTTTTGCAGAATCGCGTCCGCCAGATCCGAGGCGATCCGCTCCACCGAACTGAACTCGGAATCATCCTTAAGGTCATACCCAGGCAGCGCTGGAATCAGCAAGTGATACTGCTTCTCCAAAAGCGGGATGACATTTTCAAAGTAGTCCCAGGTCACCAGCGACGGATGGATCAGCAGGATACGCTCCGGGTTCCCCCCGCCATATTCATAGATTCTCATGCAATGCACCGTATCAAGGCCATGATCCCGGATAGGACAGCGGCAAGAAGCCCAG
>DJYJ01000017.1:31499-52937 GCA_002450075.1 Clostridiales bacterium UBA6981 | reverse complement strand
AAATATTTCTGTTTCCATCGGTAGTTTCAGTTGACGCCCTGCCTCATACAGGGTATAATCTACCTGCTTATTGTTATGATTCACAACCTAATATTAAGCCGGCAGCCGCCCCTTTTCAAGGGACGGCTGCCGTTATTTTCCTCTTTTTTCGGGGCTGACTTTTGAGACAGCCCCTTTCCTTATATAATATGGAATCGTATTTTACCGGAAGTCCTTGCTGCCCTCGAAGAACAGCGCCAGCGTGCCGGGGCCGACATGCGAGCCGGTGACGGGCTCGTACATGACGGTCATGATGTCAAGCTCGCTGCGGTGCTGCCGCAGCAGCGAGATCAGATAGTTCACGTCGTCCTCACAGTCGGCGTGCGCGATGCCGATCGTCTGGCCGGGCAGCTCAAGAGCGAACTGGTTGAATTTCTCGGCCATCGCCTCGATCGAGCGTTTGCGGCCCCGCACCTTTTCAAAGCAGACGATCTTGCCCTCGTTGTTGCCCTTTAAGAGAGGCTTGATCTGCAGCACGGTGCCGACGGCGGCAGCCAGGTTGGACAGCCTTCCGCCGCGCTTGAGATAGCGCAGATCGTCCACCGTAAAGACCTGGCACATGCCGTAGCGCCTGTCGAGCAGACGCTCGGCCGCGGCGTCCACGCTCATCCCGAACTCGCGGTAGCGTACGGCCCAGAGTGCCAGCAGTCCTTCCCCGAGCGAAGCGCCGAGCGCGTCGACGAGGCGCAGCTTGCGGTCGGGAAATTCCTCGCGCAGGTCCGCCGCCGCGATCGAGGCGGAGTTGAACGAGCCGCTGATGCCGGAGGACATGCTGATGAAGAGAACGTCGTGTCCCTGCTCCAGCTCCTCACGGAAGAAATCGGAATAGCGCTGCGGCGAGATCTGCGAGGTCGTCACGATCTTCCCCCGGCGCATGTCGTCATAAAAGGCCTTTCCCTCAAAGTGAAAATTCTCCGGCTCCTTGCCGTCGATCATGAAGGTATAGGCGATACATTTGATTTTATTCTCACGAAGAAACTCCTCCGGCAGGTTCGCCGAAGTGTCGGTCATGATGGTATAGCTCATGGGAATCCTCCGCAGCATGATTGCGATTTTGCGGGCGCACGATTGCGTCCTGCCCACAGTATACGCGAGAAGACGAAAAAACACAAACTCCCTTTGCCGAAATGCGCTCTACATCTGCCGCCCGACAGGGTAGAGAGCGGGGAGGAGGGATTCTACTTGCAGTAGAACGGCTGATATTTCAAGTCGTTTCGGCCACTTACAGCACAAAATATACCCTTTTTTTCACCGAAAAAAACAATTTGTAGAGACGCACAAAAAAACACGGAAAATTTCTGCAAAAATCACGAAAAATCCCTTGACAAGTTGTTACCGCTCTGTTATATTATTCAAGCGCGCGTGTAAGGCACACGTATGCGCACTGCGAGGAAGCGGGAGATTGCCTGTTGAAAAACAGGGTAACTTTCGTGGAGTATGTCCGGTGCCCGACAGTATGACGGGCACACGATCGGGCGGGAAGAAACCTTATCCGGTACACGCGTATATCGCATGGACGGGGGATCGACCGGCTGTAAAAGGCCGGTTTGTTTTTCGGACGTGGTCTGATACGCACGGTTGTGTGTACAAGATTTTCGGTTTCGTCCGTACGCAGAAAAAGGCGGGACCCAATGCCGCCGGAAAACGTACGAAAAAGGAGAAAAACACCATGGCAAACAACAAAAACATGATCCGCATCCGTCTGAAGGCTTACGATCACCAGCTGATCGACAAGGCCGCCGAAACCATCGTCGAGGCTGCCAAGCGCACTGACGCCAAGGTCTCCGGCCCCATCCCCCTGCCGACCAAGACCGAGATCGTCACGATCCTCCGCGCCGTCCACAAGTACAAGGACAGCCGTGAGCAGTTCGAGCGCCGCACCCACAAGCGCCTGATCGACATCATGAGCCCGACCCAGAAGACCGTCGAGGCCCTGATGAACCTCGAAGTCCCCGCCGGCGTCGAGATCGAGATCAAGCTCTGATCGTAATTTAATAAGAAAGCAGATCAACAAAGTCCATAACCCAATGTCCGCAGCTTGCGTATGCGGACGGGTTAAGTTGCCAGCCTCTGGCGTCCGCCCCCAACGCGAACGGCCATGCGAGGTAACCAATAACCGTTAGGAGGAAATACAATGAAGAAAGCCATCATCGGCAAGAAGGTCGGCATGACGCAGATCTTCGATGAGACTGGCAAGGTCATTCCCGTGACCGTCATCGAGGCCGGCCCCTGCGTGGTCGTGCAGAAGATGACCAAGGAAAAGGAAGGATACGAGGCAGTCCAGTTCGGTTACGAGGAAGTAGCCGAGAAGAAGCTCTCGAACGGCGAGCAGGGTCACCTGAAGAAAGCCGGCGTGGGCATGGTCAAGCATCTCAAGGAGTTCCGTCTTGAGGATTCCAGCAAGCTCGAGGTCGGCGACGTCGTGAAGGCCGACATGTTCGCGGAAGGCGACAAGGTCGACGTCACCGGTATCAGCAAGGGTCACGGCTACGCCGGCGTTGTCAAGCGCTTCGGCCAGGGCCGTACGCCCACCAGCCACGGCGGCGGCCCTGTCCACCGTCACGCGGGCTCCATGGGCTCCAGCACGGACCCCAGCCGCATCTTCCCGGGCAAGAAGCAGGCCGGCCACATGGGCGTTGACCAGATCACCGTCCAGAACCTCGACATCGTCAAGGTCGACGCCGAGCTGAACATGATCGCCATTCGCGGCGCGATCCCCGGCCCCAAGGGCGGCATCGTGTATATCAAGAACACCGTCAAGACCCAGCCCGTCAAGAAGGGCGAGGCTGCCGGCATCAGCGTCAACCCGCAGAAGGCCTCCGCGCGTGTCAACCCGCAGAAGGCTTCCGCACGTACCAAGTAAGGAAAGGAGAGCAGCATAAATGCCTAAAGCTAACGTTTTCAACATGGCAGGCGAGAAGATCGGCGAGATCGAGCTCTCCGAGGCCATCTTCGGCATCGAGCCGAACAAGAGCGTCCTGCACGATTCCGTTAAGAATCACCTTGCGAATCTCCGCCAGGGCACGCAGAGCGCGCTCACCAAGGGTGAGGTTTCCTACACCACCCGCAAGCCGTGGCGCCAGAAGGGCACCGGCCGCGCCCGCGCCGGTTACGCCGGCTCCCCCGTGTGGTATCACGGCGGCGTAGCCTTCGCTCCCAAGCCCCGCGACTACAGCTACACCCTCAACAAGAAGGTCCGCCGTCTGGCTCTCAAGTCCGCGCTGAGCGCGAAAGCGGCCGAGGACGAGGTCATCGTCATCGACGGATTGAAGGTCGAGGACATCAAGACCAAGCCCTTCGCCGAGTTCCTGCGCAAGGTCGGCGTCGAGAGCAAGGCTCTTGTCGTGACCGAGAACGTTGACGAGAAGGTCGTCAAGAGCGCCCGCAATATCGCCGGCGTCACGACCACGACCGCCACGATCCTCAGCCCCTATATGATCCTTACCAGCGGCAAGATGGTAGTCGACAAGGCTGCCCTCGCCAAGATCGAGGAGGTGTTCGCCTGATGAAGACCGCATATGACATCATCATTCGCCCGATCATCACCGAGCAGTCCATGGAAGACCTGGACATCAAAAAGTACGCGTTTGAAGTTGACAAGCACGCCAACAAGATCGAGATCAAGAAAGCGATCGAGGAGATCTTCGGCGTCACCGTCGTGAAGGTCACGACGATCAACGTCCGCGGCAAGGAAAAGCGCACCGGCGCCTACCCCATGGGCAGAACCGCCTCCTGGAAAAAGGCCGTCGTCAAGCTCAGCGCCGATTCCAAGAACATTGAGCTCTTCGAAGGCATGGCATAAGGAGGAAATGAAGAATGTCTATTAAAACTTACAGACCGACTACTCCTGCCAGAAGAGGCATGACCGTCTCCGGCTTCGACGGCGTCGACAAGCACGCCAAGCCCGAGAAGAACCTCACCGAGGTCCTCAAGAAGCACGCCGGCCGCAACAGCTACGGCCACATCACCGTCCGCCACCAGGGCGGCGGCAATCGCCAGAAGTACCGTGTGATCGACTTCAAGCGCGATAAGAGAGACGCCGAGGCCAAGGTCCTCCGTCTCGAGTACGACCCGAACCGCAGCGCGTTCATCGCCCTGTGCGAGTATGCCGACGGCGAGCGCCGCTACATCCTCGCTCCCGTGGGCCTGGACGCCGGCGACAGCGTCGTCGCTTCCCCCGCGGCCGACATCAAGCCGGGCAACGCCCTGCCGATGGCGAACATCCCCGTGGGTACCTTCATCCACAACATCGAGCTCTACCCCGGCAAGGGCGCGCAGCTTGTCCGCAGCGCCGGCGACGCGGCTCAGCTCATGGCCAAGGAAAACGGCATGGCGACCGTTCGTCTGCCCTCCGGTGAGATGCGCAAGGTCCGCATGGACTGCTACGCCACCATCGGTCAGGTCGGCAACATCGACCACGCCAACGTCCACCTGGGCAAGGCCGGCCGCAAACGCCACATGGGCATCCGCCCGACGGTCCGCGGCTCTGTCATGAACCCGGTCGACCACCCGCACGGCGGCGGCGAAGGCAAGTCCCCCGTCGGCCGTCCCGGCCCTGTAACCCCGTGGGGCAAGCCCGCACTCGGTTACAAGACCCGCAAGACGAAGAACCACACCGATAAGTTCATCGTCAAGCGCCGCAACGCGAAGTAAGGAGGGAAAGAGAAATGAGCAGAAGCATCAAGAAGGGCCCGTTCGCCGCGCCCGAACTGCTGAAGAGAGTCGACGAGATGAACAAGACCGGCAACAAGCAGGTCGTCAAGACCTGGTCTCGTTCCTCCACGATCTTCCCGTCCTTTGTCGGACACACGATCGCCGTCCACGACGGCCGCCGTCACGTCCCGGTGTACGTCACCGAGGATATGGTCGGCCACAAGCTGGGCGAGTTTGCTCCCACCCGTACGTTCCGCGGCCACTCCGGCAGCAAGAACGCCGTGAAGTAAGGAGGCAAGAGGAATGGACGAAAAGAAAATCGCTCGTGCCGAGCACAAATATGCCCGCATCTCTCCCCGTAAGGTCGAGATCGTCTGCAACATGATCCGCGGCAAGGATGCCAAGGTCGCCATGGCCCTGATGGAGAACACCCCCAAGGCCGGCTGCGAGCTGATGATCAAGGTGCTCAAGAGCGCCATGGCCAACGCCGAGAACAACTTTGAAATGGATCCCGAAAAGCTCTACGTCTGCGAGACGTACGCGGGCGCCGGCCCCATCCTCAAGAGAGGCATGCCGAGAGCCAAGGGAAGCATGTACCGCATCAACAAGCGCACCAGCCACATCATGATCGCTGTGGCTGAGAGAGACTAAGGGAAGGAGGCAGAATACAATGGGACAGAAAGTTAATCCTCACGGCCTGCGTGTCGGCGTTATCAAAGACTGGGATTCCAGATGGTACGCAAGAGAAGAGAAGGTCGGCGATCTGATCGTCGAAGATTACAACATCCGCAAATACCTCAAGAAGGCCCTTTATTCCGCCGGCGTTCCCACCATCGAGATCGAGCGCGACAGCAATAAGGTCCGCCTGTTCATCCACTGCTCCCGCCCCGGTGTCGTCATCGGCAAGGGCGGCGCTGAGATCGAGCGCCTCCAGAACGAGGTCTCCAAGATGATCGGCAAGCCGGTCGCGATCTCCATCATCGAGGTCCGCACCCCCGACACGAACGCTCAGCTCGTGGCCGAGAACATTGCCCAGCAGCTCGAGAAGCGCATCGGCTTCCGCCGTGCGATGAAGAACGCGATGGGCCGCGCGATGCGCATGGGCGCTCGCGGCATCAAGGTCAAGTGCGGCGGCCGTCTGGGCGGCGCCGAGATCGCGAGAAGCGAATGCTACCACGAGGGCACCATCCCCCTGCAGACGATCCGTGCCGACATCGACTACGGTTTCGCCGAAGCCAACACGACCTATGGCCGCATCGGCGTCAAGGTCTGGATCTACAAAGGCGAGGTCCTTTCCCAGACGCTGCGCACGACCCCGCGCACCATGGATCCCAACAAGCCTCTGGGCGAGCGTCGCCGCAGAGACGACCGCCGCGGCGATCGCCGCCAGGGCGGTTACAACCGTGACAACCGCAACCAGAGCGGCGACCGCCGCCAGGGCTACGGCAGCCGGCCCCAGGGCCAGGGCAGCTTCAACCGCGATAACCGCGGCCCGCGTCCTGCCGCCCCCGCCAAGGAAGGAGGCAACAACTAATGTTAATGCCTAAGAGAGTCAAATACCGCAGAGTTCAGCGCGGCCGCATGAAGGGCAAAGCCACCCGCGGCAACGTGGTGACCTACGGTGAGTTCGGCCTTCAGGCGCAGGAGCCCGGCTGGATCACTTCCAACCAGATCGAAGCGGCCCGTATCGCCATGACCCGTTACACCAAGCGCGGCGGCCAGGTCTGGATCAAGATCTTCCCCGACAAGCCCGTTACCGCGAAGCCGGCCGAGACCCGTATGGGTTCCGGTAAAGGCGCGCCTGAGTACTGGGTTTCCGTCGTGAAGCCCGGCCGCGTGATGTTCGAGATCGCCGGCGTCCCCGAGGAGACCGCCCGCGAGGCTCTGCGTCTGGCCAGCCACAAACTGCCCATCAAGTGCAAGATCATTGCCAAGGGCACCGAGACCGAGAACGGTGGTGAAGAAGATGAAGGCTAATGAAATCCGCTCCATGTCCGTTGCCGAGCTCCAGAGCAAGCTCGTCGACCTGAAGAAGGACCTTTTCATGCTCCGCATGCAGCACGCCACCAATCATCTTGACAATCCCACCAAGATCTCTGCCGTGCGCCGTGACATCGCGCGTGTCAAGACCGTGCTGCGCGAGAAAGAGAACTGAGGAGGTAAGGAACAATGAGTGAAGAAAGAACTACTTCCCGTAAAGTCCGCGTAGGCAAGGTCGTTTCCGACAAGATGGACAAGACTGTCGTCGTCACGGTGGAAGACCGTGTCGCGCACAAGACCTACAAAAAGATCATCGGACGTACCTATCGTCTCAAGGCCCACGACGAGAACAACGAGTGCGGCGTCGGCGATATCGTCCGCGTGATGGAGACCCGCCCCCTGTCCCACGACAAGCGTTGGCGCGTGGTCGAGATCGTTGAGAAGGCTAAGTAAGGAGGCGCCGAGATATGATTCAGCAGGAAACTTATCTGAAGGTCGCCGACAATACCGGCGCCAAAGAGCTCAAGTGCATCCGCGTGCTTGGCGGTTCCAAGCGCAAGTACGCCAGCATCGGTGATGTTATCGTCTGCTCCGTCCGCAAGGCGGCCCCCGGCGGCAGCGTGAAGAAGGGCGACGTCGTCAAGGCGGTCGTCGTTCGCACGGTCAAGCCCGTCCGCCGCGCCGACGGCACCTACGTTCGCTTCGACGAGAACGCGGCCGTTCTGATCAACACCGGTGATAAGAACCCCCGCGGCACCCGTATCTTTGGACCCGTCGCCCGTGAGCTTCGCGACAAGGAATACATGAAGATCCTGTCGCTCGCTCCCGAAGTGATTTAAGGGGAGGACGAAGAGAATGAAGATCAAAAAAGACGATAAAGTCGTTGTTCTGTCCGGCAAGGACAAGGGCAAGCAGGGCAAGGTCCTGGTTGCCGACCCCAAGGGACTTAAGGTAGTCGTCGAGGGCGTCAACGTTGCCACCAAGCACCAGAAGCCCCGCAAGCAGGGCGAGGAAGGCGGCATCATCAAGGTCGAGACCCCCATCTATGTCAGCAAGGTTCAGCTTGTCTGCCCCAAGTGCAACAAGGGCGTCCGCGTTGGCTACAAGATGGACGGCGACAAGAAAGTCCGCATCTGCCGCGCCTGCGGCAGCGAAATCTGAGAGAAAGGAGATAACTCGCCATGACTCGTATGAAAGAAAAGTACCTCAAGGAAGTTGCTCCTGCTCTGATGGAGAAGTTCCAGTACAAGTCCACCATGCAGATCCCGAAGATTGAGAAGATCGTCGTCTCCGTCGGCTGCGGCGACTGCAAGGACAACGCGAAGGCGCTCGAAGCCGTTATCAAGGATATCTCCGCGATCACCGGCCAGCACGCCGTCGCCACCGTGGCGCGCAAGAGCGTCGCTAACTTCAAGCTCCGCGAGGGCATGAAGGTCGGCGTCAAGGTCACGCTGCGTCAGGACCGTATGTGGGAGTTCCTGGATCGTCTGTTCAACGTTGCGCTGCCCCGTGTCCGCGACTTCCGCGGCATCAGCGCCGACGCCTTCGACGGCCGCGGCAACTACAGCCTCGGTCTGAAGGAACAGATCATCTTCCCGGAGATCGAGTACGACAAGATCGAAAAGCTCCGTGGTATGAACATCGCGATCACCACGACCGCGAAGACCGACGAAGAGGCTCGCGAGCTCTTAAAGCTCATGGGCGCTCCGTTCATGAACTGAGGAGGAGTTAAAAAATGGCTAAGAAATCGATGATTCTCAAGCAGCAGGCTCCTGCCAAGTTCTCCACCCGCAAGTACAACCGCTGCAAGATCTGCGGCCGCCCCCACGCCTATCTGCGCAACTACGGCATCTGCCGTATCTGCTTCCGCGAACTGGCTTACAAGGGCGAAATCCCCGGCGTTCGCAAGGCTTCTTTCTGATTTCGCGCAATACGGCCTCTCGTCGGCTCGCAGTATAAACGATACAGCGTCGCCTCCTCGAGATTGTCTTGCACGAAATCAGCGCAGAAGCGCGAGCTTCTGATTTTCCGCGATACATCCCCTTGTCGGCTCGCAGTACCTTGGTACAGCGTCGCCTCCGCGGGATCGTCTGGCGAAAAATCAGCGCGCTGTGAAGAACAGCGCAACCGAATCGCTTTGATCGGAGGGAGATTTCCCTCTCCCTCCGCAAAGAAAATAGCCCGAAAGGGCAACGAGCATTGAAAGGCTGTTGTCAATCATGTATTGAAACAGAACCTCATTGCTACGGACCGCTTAAATGAGCGGTAACTCTAAATTAGGAGGATAAAAATCCATGCAGATCACCGATCCCATTGCAGACATGCTGACCCGCATCCGCAACGCCGGCAGCGCAAAGCATGAAACCGTTGACGTCCCGGCTTCGAAGATGAAGAAGTCCATTGCGGAGATTCTTCTCAGCGAAGGCTACATCAAGAACTACCAGGTTATTGATGACGGCACCCAGGGCGTCATTCGCATTACTCTCAAGTATCTCCCCGGCAAGGAAAAGGCCATCTCCGGTCTTCGCCGCGTCAGCAAGCCCGGCCTGCGTGTTTACGCCGGCGCCGACGAGCTGCCCCGCGTGCTGAAGGGCCTGGGCATCGCCATCATCTCCACCTCCAAGGGCGTCATGACCGACAAGCAGGCTCGCAAAGAGCATGTCGGCGGCGAAGTCCTTGCGTTCGTTTGGTAAGGAGGAGTAAGGAAATGTCTAGAATCGGAAGAGAACCCATCACCGTTCCCGCCGGCGTTGAGGTCACCGTCGAAGAGAACAACCGCATCACCGTCAAGGGCCCGAAGGGCTCCATCACCCAGTCCGTCCCGGCCAACATGCAGATCGAGCGCGACGACGCCGGCGTTCTGCACGTCAAGCGCCCCGACGACACCAAGGAGAACCGCTCTCTCCACGGTCTGACCAGAAGCCTGATCCACAACATGGTCGTCGGCGTGACCGAGGGCTTTGAGAAGAAGCTCGAGATCAACGGCGTCGGCTACCGTGCCGCCAAGGAAGGCACCAACCTGGTTATGAACCTCGGTTACTCCCATCAGATCATCGTCCCCGAAACTGAGGACATCAAGATCGACGTTCCCGATGCCAACCACATCGTCATCAAGGGCGTCGACAAGCAGAAGGTCGGCCAGTTTGCCGCAGAAGTCCGTGGTAAGAGACCTCCCGAGCCGTACAAGGGCAAGGGCATCAAGTATGACTACGAGACGATCCGCCGCAAAGAAGGCAAGACCGGTGCAAAGTAAGGGAGGCGTGAGCTGAATGATTAAAAGACCTGATACCAGAGGACAGCGCATCAAGCGCCACAATCGCGTTCGCGGCAAGATCTCCGGCACCGCCGAGAGACCGCGCCTTTGCGTTTTCCGCAGCGAAAGCAACATTTATGCCCAGATCATCGACGACGTAGCCGGCAAGACCCTGGTCTCCGCCTCCTCCGTCGAGAAGGGCTTTGAGGGCGGCAGCAACTGCGACGCCGCCAAGAAGATCGGCCAGACGGTCGCTGAGCGTGCGCTCAAGGCCGGCATTGAAGAAGTCGTGTTCGACCGCGGCGGTTACATTTACCACGGTCGCGTCAAGGCTCTGGCAGAGGGCGCCCGTGAGGGCGGCCTGAAGTTCTAAGGAAGGGGGATAACGAATCATGGCTTACAACAATGACAGAAGAGACCGTCGCAAAGACGAGGCTCCGTCCGAGTTCGTCGAGAAGGTAGTTTCCCTCAACCGCGTCAGCAAGACCGTTAAGGGCGGCCGCGTGGCCAAGTTCTCCGCTCTTTGCGTTGTCGGCGACGGCAAGGGCCGCGTCGGCTTCGGCATGGGCAAGGCGAGCGAGGTTTCCGAGGCGATCCGCAAGGGTCTTGAGGATGCCAAGAAGAACCTGACCACCGTCACCCTGCAGGGCACGACCATTCCCCACGAGGTCATCGGCGAGTTCGGCGCCGGCCGCGTTCTGCTCAAGCCCGCCCCCGAAGGCACCGGCGTTATTGCCGGCGGCGCGGTTCGTGCGGTCGTCGAAGCGGCAGGCATCCGCAACATCCGTACCAAGTGCCTGCGTACCAACAACCCCGCCAACGTCGTGGCTGCGACGATGGAGGGCCTCAAGTCCCTGCGCGACGCCTCCCAGGTCGCCGCTGTCAGAGGCAAGACTGCTGAAGAAATTCAGGGTTAAGGAGGACGCACCATGGCTAATCTGAAAATCAAGCTCGTCAAGAGCCTCAACGGCAGACTCGACAGCCATATCGCGACTGCCAATTCCCTCGGCCTGCACAAGATCGGCAACGAGACCGTACAGCCCGACAACCCCCAGACCCGCGGCAAGATCGCCAAGATCGGCTATCTGCTGAAGGTAGAAGAAGAATAAGGAGGGCAAAGAGAAATGTTTATTCACGATCTTTCTCCGGCTGCCGGCTCCACCCACGTCGACAAGCGCAAGGGCAGAGGCCATGCGACCGGCAACGGCAAGACTGCCGGACGCGGTCACAAGGGTCAGAAGGCCCGCAGCGGCGGCGGTACCCGCATCGGATTTGAAGGCGGCCAGATGCCTCTGGCGCGCCGCATCCCCAAGAGAGGCTTCAACATCATCTTTGCCAAGCCCCTCGAGGCGCTGAACGTCGATGTGCTCAACAAGTTCGAGGACGGCGCTGTCGTTGACGCGCAGGCCCTTCTCGACGCAGGCATTCTTTCCAAGTGCAAATACGGTGTCAAGTTCCTCGGCAACGGCGAGGTGACCAAGAACCTGACTGTCAAGGCTGCCGCTTTCTCCGAAACCGCGAAACAGAAGATCGAAGCGGCCGGCGGAAAGGCAGAGGTGGTTTAAGTGCTTCAGACATTGCGCAACGCCTGGAGGATCGAAGAGATCCGCAAGAAGATCCTCTTCACGCTCCTGATCGTTCTGCTTTATCGTATAGGCAACGCCATCCCTGTTCCCTTTGTCAACACGGCGCTTCTGCAGCAGTACTTCTCGTACCTGCAGAACACCGCTCTGGGTCTGCTGGACGCCATGTCCGGCGGCTCGTTCTCGAACGCGACGATCTTCGCGCTGTCCATCCAGCCCTACATCAACGCCTCCATCATCATCCAGCTGCTCTGCATCGCGATCCCTGCGCTGGAGCGTATGAGCAAGGAAGAGGGCGAGGAAGGCAGAAAAAAGATCGCCTCGATCACCCGTTACTCCACGGTCGCCATCGGCCTGCTGCAGGGCTTTGGCTACTACATGCTGATGAGAAACAACGGCATCATCGTGCCGGAAGTCGCGAACAACGTCTGGGCGGCGATCGTCATCATCCTGACCTTCACCTCCGGCTCCGCTCTCATCATGTGGCTCGGCGAGCAGATCACCGAGTTCGGCGTGGGCAACGGCATCTCCATCATCCTGTTTGCGAGCATCATCTCCCGCTTCCCCAACAGCGTGATCACCACGATCCAGAACGTCGTGAACGGTTCGCTGACCTGGTGGGCGGCTCTGCTGGTGTTCCTCGGCGCGCTGGCGCTGATCGTGCTCATCGTCTTTGTCAATGACGCCGAGCGCCGCATCCCCGTCCAGTATGCCAAGCGTGTTGTCGGACGCAAGATGTACGGCGGCCAGTCGACCCACCTTCCGATGAAGGTGAATATGTCCGGCGTCATGCCCATCATCTTCGCCTCCTCCATCTCGTCCATCCCCGCTACGATCGCGGCCTTCACCGGCCACCAGAACAGCGCCTGGGCGAAGACCAACACGATCCCCTACGCGATCATCTACCTCCTGCTGATCATCTTCTTTGCGTATTTCTACTCCACGATCCAGTTCAACCCGATCGAAGTAGCGAATAACCTCAAGAAGAACGGCGGCTACATCCCCGGCTTCCGCCCGGGCAAGCCGACCAGCGAGTTCATCCAGAAGGTGCTCAACAAGATCACGCTCTTCGGTGCGATCTATCTCGGCATCATCGCCATCACGCCTATTCTGGTCTCGCACTTCAGCAACGCGGCCGCGCTGACGGGCCTCTCGCTCGGCGGCACGTCCATCATCATCGTTGTCGGCGTTGCCCTTGAGACTGTCCGCGCCATCGAGGCGCAGATGCTCATGCGCAACTACAAGGGCTTCCTTTCCTGATGAGGGAGGAAATGCTATGAGGCTTATCCTTTTAGGCGCTCCCGGCGCGGGTAAAGGCACTCAGGCAGAGATTCTGAGCCGCGAGCTCGGTATCCCCACCATCTCCACCGGCAACATCCTGCGCGCCGCGATCCGCGAGGGCACGGCCGTAGGGCTCAAGGCCAAGGCTCTGATCGACGCGGGCAAGCTCGTCGACGACGACACCATCATGGGCATCGTCTCCGAGCGGCTTGCGAAGGACGACTGTGCAAACGGCTACATCCTCGACGGTGTGCCGCGCACGATCCCCCAGGCCGAGGCCGTGGAAAAAATGGGCATCGCGATCGACGCCGCTCTCTCCATCGAGATCGCGGACGAGACGATCGTCGAGCGCATGTCCGGCCGCAGGACCTGCAGGAACTGCAGCCAGACCTTCCACGTCGTTTTCAACCCCCCGAAGGAAGAGGGCGTGTGCGACTTCTGCGGCGGCGAGCTGACGATCCGCAAGGACGACGCTCCCGAGACCGTAAAGGCCCGCCTCGACACCTTCCACCGGGAGACCGAGCCGCTCAAGGCCTTCTATGCAGCGCGCGGAAAGCTCGTCTGCGTGGACAATCAGCCGAGCATCAAGGAGACCACCGCGGCCATCCGCAGTGCTCTGGAGATCTGAAAATGGCAGAGAGCATTACCATCAAATCACCCCATGAGATCGAGATCATGCGCCAGGCCGCGAAAATCACGGCCGGCGCACGGTCGATGGGCCGCCAGGCCGTCCGTGACGGGCTGACGACAAAGCAGATCGACCGGGCTGTCCATGAGTATATCGTCAAATGCGGCGCCAGGCCCAGCTGCCTCGGCTATGAAGGCTTTCCGGCAGCCACCTGCGTGTCCGTAAACGACGAGGTCATTCACGGCATCCCCGGCAAACGGATCGTTCGGAACGGCGATATCGTATCCATCGACCTCTGCGCAACCTACAAGGGCTTTGTGGGTGACTGCGCCGGCACTTATGCGGTCGGCGAGGTCAGCGAGGAGGCGAAGAAGCTGATCGCGGTAACGCGCCAGGCCTTCTTCGAGGGGATCCGCTTCGCCAAGGTAGGCTACCGCATCCACGACATCGGCGAGGCGGTACAGGACTATGTGGAAAGCCACGGTTTTTCCGTGGTGCGGGATTTTGTGGGCCACGGCATCGGCCGCGGCATGCACGAAGCGCCCGAGGTTCCCAACTACCGGCCCGAAGAGCGCCGGCCCAACCCCCGGCTTTTGAAGGGCATGACCATCTGCGTCGAGCCGATGGTCTGTGCAGGAGACTGGCGGGTCAGGATCCTGAACGACGGCTGGACGGTCGTCACGGCGGATCACTCGCTGGCAGCGCACTATGAAAACACGATCCTGATCACCGACGGTGAGCCCGAAATCCTCACCATGGCGGACGACATCTGAATGGAGGAAATTTGATTTGGCAAACAAAGACGATGTAATCGAACTGGAAGGCACGGTGGTGGAGTCACTCCCCAACACCATGTTCAAGGTGGATATCGGCAACGGCCACATTATTTTGGCGCACATATCCGGCAAGCTCCGGATGAACTTTATCAGGATCCTTCCCGGCGACAAGGTCACGGTGCAGATGTCTCCGTACGACGTCACACGGGGCAGGATCACATGGAGAAGCAAGTAGGAGGTACAAACCAATGAAAGTCAGACCTTCCGTGAAGCCTATGTGCGAAAAGTGCAAGATCATCAAGCGCAAGGGCAAAGTCATGGTCATCTGCGAGAACCCGAAGCACAAGCAGCGCCAGGGTTAATTAGGCAAACGCTGATCCATACGGTTTCGGGCGCCTTGCGGACAATTTGCGCCCCGGCTTCACCACGTTTTCTTGAAGTACACAAAGTACATCTGTGAAAAAGTGTCATCGCCGGAACACAAATTCTCTCGCAACTCGCACTCACCGCACGAATCATCGTTTACCCTCAGGAGCCGCCGCTCCGAACAAATTCAGTAAGACAAGGTTTACTAAGAAAACCTGTCCTTATAAAAAACAGCGCATTGGCCGGAGACTCCCTCCGGCGGGAACAAGTTTCCGGTTTAAGGAAATGCGCAATCCATTATTCGAAAGGATGATAGAACAATATGGCACGTATAGCCGGCGTTGACCTGCCCAAGGACAAGAGAATCGAAATTGGTCTCACTTACGTCTACGGTATCGGCAGAACCAGCGCGAAGAAGATCCTGGAAATGACCGGGATCAACCCCGACACGAGAGTCAAGAACCTCACCGACGAGGAAGAGAGCAAGCTGCGTGAGTGCATCGACCACAACTTTATCGTTGAGGGCGACCTGCGCCGCCAGACCGCGCTGGACATCAAGCGCCTCACCGAGATCGGCTGCTATCGCGGCCAGCGTCACCGTCGTGGTCTGCCTGTCCGCGGACAGAGAAGCAAGACCAACGCCCGTACCCGCAAGGGCCCGAAACGCACCATCGCCAATAAGAAGAAGTAAGGAGGGATATGAGTCATGGCAGCAGCCAATAACAAGAAGAAAGTCGTCAGAACGCGCCGTCGCGAGCGCAAGAACATTGAAAAGGGCCAGGTTCATATCAGCTCTTCCTTCAACAACACCATGGTCACCATCACCGACACGCAGGGCAACGCCATTTCCTGGGCGTCCGCGGGCGGTCTCGGCTTCCGTGGCAGCAAAAAGTCCACCCCCTTCGCCGCGCAGACCGCGGCCGAGACTGCCGCTAAGGCAGCCATGGAGCATGGCCTGAAGACCGTCGAGGTCTTTGTCAAGGGCCCCGGCTCGGGTCGTGAAGCCGCTATCCGCGCGCTGCAGACCGCAGGTCTTGAAGTCACGATGATCAAGGACGTCACCCCCATCCCGCACAACGGCTGCCGTCCTCCGAAGCGTCGTCGCGTCTAATAAGGGAGGTAACTGAAAATGGCAAGATATACGGAAGCAGTATGCCGTCAGTGCCGCAGAGAAGGTCAGAAGCTCTTCCTTAAGGGCGACCGCTGCTACACCGACAAGTGCGCGATGAACAACCGCGCGTTCGCGCCCGGCCAGCACGGCCAGGGCCGCAGCAAGAACTCCGAGTACGGCCAGCAGCTTCGTGAGAAGCAGAAGGCCAAGCGCTTCTACGGCGTGCTCGAGAGCCAGTTCCGCAGCTACTTTGAGATGGCCGAGCGCCGTCAGGGCCAGACCGGCGAGAACCTTCTCGCAATCCTCGAGAGCCGCCTTGACAACGTCGTCTACCGTCTGGGCTTTGCGATGAGCCGCGCCGAGGCGCGTCAGCTCGTCAGCCACGGCCACTTCACCGTCAACGGCCGCAAGGTCAACATCCCCAGCTACCAGGTGAAGCCGGGCATGGTCATCGCCCTCAAGGAGAGCAGCCGCGGTATCGAAAAGATCAAGTCCAACATTGAGGCTAACGCATTCCGCCCCGCCCCCAAGTGGCTTGAGTACGATGCAAACAGCTTTGCTGGCAAGGTAGTCGCAGTCCCGGCAAGGGACGACATCGATCTGCCCATCGAAGAGCATCTGATCGTCGAGTTGTACTCCAAGTAATAAGGACACCCTCAGTTAGATCCAACCACTGCAGGCGCCATACGGCGCATACTTGATAAGGAGGGTACTAAAACTTTATGATTGAAATTAAGAAGCCGCGTATCGAGTGTATCGAAACTCCCACAGACAGCTCTTACGGCAAGTATATCGTTGAGCCTCTGGAGCGCGGCTACGGCACGACGCTTGGTAACTCTCTTCGCAGGGTTCTTCTCTCTTCGCTGCCCGGCACCGCATGCACCAGCATCAAGATCGCCGGCGTGCAGCACGAGTTTTCCACCATCCCCGGCGTTAAGGAAGACGTGACGGAGATCGTTCTGAATGTCAAGAGCATCATCGCCCGTCTCCACAGCACCGAGCCCAAGACCGTCTACATCGAGGCCTCCGGCGAGGGCGTTGTCACCGCCGGCGACATCAAGGCGGACGCTGAGGTGGAGATCCTCAACCCCGAGCAGCCCATCGCCACGCTCGGTCCGGACGGCGCTCTGAACATGGAGCTCGTCCTCGACCACGGCCGCGGCTATGTCTCTGCCGAGAAGAACAAAAACGCGCAGATGCCGATCGGCACGATCCCCGTCGACTCCATCTACACCCCGGTGCTGAAGGTCAATTACACGGTCGAGAACACCCGCGTGGGCAACCAGACCGACTTTGACAAGCTGACGCTCGAGGTCTGGACGGATAAGACGATGACCGCGCGCGACGCCGTCTCGCTCGGTGCCAAGATCCTTTGCGACCACTTCACGCTTTTCACCGACCTGTCCGACACGGCCGGCATGAACTCCATCGTTGTCGACCACGTTGAGAAGGAGCCAGACACCATGCTCAAGATGTCCATCGAAGAGCTGGATCTGTCCGTGAGAAGCTTCAACTGTCTCAAGCGCGCAAACATCAATACTGTCGAGGACCTGGTCAGCAAGACGCAGGACGAGATGATCAAGGTCCGCAACCTCGGCCGCAAGTCCCTCGAAGAGGTCGAGCACAAGCTCACCATGATGGGTCTTTCGCTGGCAAGCGAGGACAACCAGTAAGAAGGAGGAAATGCTATTATGCCCGGAACTAGAAAGCTCGGCAAGCCGACTGATCAGCGCATGGCGATGCTCCGTCAGCAGGTCACCGATTTTCTCGATAAAGGCCGGATGGAGACCACCGTCACCCGCGCGAAGGAGATCGCTCCTCTCGCCGAGAAGATGATCACCCTCGGCAAGGCGGCGGACCTCGCGTCCTACCGTCAGATGCTTACCTTCATCACCCGTGAAGACGTGGCGAAGAAGGTCAAGGACGAGCTGGCCGGCAAATATGCCGAGCGCAGCGGCGGCTACACCCGCATCACCCGCATCGGCGCCCGCCGCGGCGATGCAGCCGAGATGGCCGTCATCGAGCTGGTCTGATCAAAAAAGATCATTGATAACGAATAAAAGCCCGAAGGAGAAATCCTTCGGGCTTTTCTTCTTTCGATGACGGGAACAGCATTGTGAAACTTTTGCCCATCTGTTACGAAGCGTTGACAATCCCGGCGGCTTTGATTAAACTGAATTTATCCTATTTTCAGGTGGTATGCCGTATGAAAGTCGTATTGGAGCACCTCACCAAGAAATTTCCCAGCCTCAACAAAAAGGATAAGAGCGAGGTCATCGCCGTAAATGACATGTCCTTCGAGATCCCGGACGGGAAGCTCGTCGGACTGCTCGGCCCCTCCGGCTGCGGCAAGAGCACCGCGCTCAATCTCATCTGCGGCCTTGAAACGCCGACCGCCGGCAAAATCTATTTCGGCGACGACGACGTGACCGCGCTGCCGCCCGAGAAGCGCGGCGTCGGTCTGGTTTTCCAGAATTATGCCCTCTATCCGCATCTGACCGTGCGCCAGAACATCCTCTTCCCGCTGCAGAATCTGCGCGGCGAGGCGAAGCTGAGCAGGGAGGCCATGGAGGAGAAGATGCTCGCCGCGGCCAAGCTCGTCCAGATCGAGCAGCTGCTCGAGCGCAAGCCCAGCGAGATGTCCGGCGGCCAGCAGCAGCGCGTGGCGATCGCGCGCGCCCTGGTCAAAACGCCGCGCGTGCTCCTGCTGGACGAGCCGCTGTCGAACCTCGACGCGCGCCTGCGCCTGCAGACCCGCGAGGAGATCCGCCGCATCCAGCGCGAGACCGGCGTGACCACCGTATTCGTCACACACGACCAGGAGGAGGCCATGAGCATCTCCGACGTGATCGTCGTGATGAAGGAGGGCGTGTTGCAGCAGCAGGGCAAGCCCCAGGAGGTCTATAACGACCCGGACAACCTGTTCGTGGCCAAGTTTCTCGGCACGCCGCCGATCAACGTCTTTGACGGCGAGGTAAAGGGCGGGAGGCTGTATATCGCCGGCGACGCCGTGATGGAGCTGAATGGCGTTCCCGACCGAAGCGTCACCGTCGGCATCCGGCCGGAGGCCTTCCGCGTGCGCGACGACGCGCCGATGCGCTGCGCGCTCGTCGGCGTCGAGGTCATGGGCCGCGACACGACGATCGTCGCGACGAGCGAGGCCTGCACAAGCGGCTCGATCCGCGCGGTCATCGGCGCAGAATACGCCGAGGGCGTCGGCGGGGACGAGGTGCGCTTCTATCTGAAGGAATCGAAGGTTCATCTCTTCGACCCGGAGAGCGGCGAGCGTATCCGCTTTGACGGCGCAAAGGCGCTTTGAGGGAAGTAATGAGGGAAGCAAGATGAAGAAATACGGCCTCAAAGGCTGGCTCTATCTGCTGCCGGCCATTTTGTTCCTCGGCGCGTTCATGGTCTATCCGCTCATCGACGTGTTCGTCTATTCCTTTGAGGAGGGCTACAACTCCGCCTCCCAGAGCTTTTTCGGCGTTGGCACGTACAACTATGCCTACGTCCTGCGCGACGAGTATTTCCTCCAGGCGCTGAAAAACACCTTCCTGCTCGTCATCATCACGGTGCCGCTCTCCACGGGACTGGCGCTGCTGATCTCGGTCGCACTCGGCTCGATCAAAAAGCTGCGCGAGCTGTTCCAGACGATCTATTTTCTGCCCTACGTCACGAACACGCTGGCCGTCGGTCTCGTGTTCATGATCCTGTTCAAAAAGACCGCCTATACCGACGGTCTTGTCAATCTGGTGATCAACTTCTTCGGCTCGCCTTCGATCGACTTCATCGAGGGGCCGTACTGGGCGAAGATGTTCGTGCTGTGCTTTTACACGGTCTGGGTCGTCATGCCCTTCAAGATCCTGATTCTGACCAGCGCGCTCGCCTCGGTCCGCCAGGACTTCTATAACGCCGCGCGTCTCGACGCGACGCCGAAGTGGCGCGTCTTTACGCGCATCACGCTGCCGATGATCTCGCCGCAGCTGTTCTATCTCATCATCACCGGCTTTATCGGCGCGTTCAAGGCGTACAGCGACGCCGTCGCCATCTTCGGCACCGACCTTAACGCCGCCGGCATGAACACGATCGTGGGCTATGTCTACGACATGCTCTACGGCAACGGCGGCGGCTGGCCGTCCTATGCCTCGGCCGCGGCGATCATCCTCTTTGCGATCGTGCTGACGATCACCTGCATCAACCTGCTTGTCAGCCGCAAGCACGTCTACTATGTCTAAAGAGGGGAGGAGAGAAGATGGAAAACATCGACCGCAGCCGGACGCGCGCGTGTGTCGGCAAAGCATTTGTCTATCTCTTCCTCGCCGTGTGGGCGCTTCTCGTGCTCTTCCCGTTTTACTGGATGGTGCTGACCTCGGTCAAGAGCTACGGCGCGTACAACAGCGAATATATCCCGCGCTTTTTCACCCCGAGCCCGACGATGGAGAACTATGCCGAGGCCTTCACCGCGGTGCCGCTGGGCAAGTATTTCCTCAACACCGTGATCTTCACGCTCGTCACGACGGCGCTGATGCTCGGCGTGACGGTGCTCGCGGCCTTCGCCTTCTCGCGGCTTGAATTCCGCGGCAAGGATCTGGTGTTCACGCTTTTCCTCGCGCTGATGATGATCCCGAGTGAGCTCGTCGTCATCACGAATTTCCAGACCATCACGAACGCCGGGCTGCGCAACACCTTCACCGGTCTTATCCTGCCGTCGGTCACGTCGGTTTTCTATATCTATCTGCTCAAGGAGAATTTCGAGCAGATCCCCGACGAGCTCTACCGCGCGGCCAAGGTAGACGGCACGAGCGATTTTCACTATCTCACGCGCGTGATGATCCCGATCTGCCGCCCGACGATCATCACCGTCACGATCCTCAAGGTGATCGAGTGCTGGAACAGCTTCGTCTGGCCGCGCCTGATCACCGACGATACGAATTTTTTTCTCGTCTCCAACGGCATCCAGTCGATTCGTGAAAACGGCTTCGGCCGCGAGAACATCCCCGCCATGATGGCGGCGGTGGTCGTGATCTCGGTGCCGCTGATCGTGCTGTTCCTGCTCTTCCGCAAGAAGATCATGGCCGGCGTTTCGAGAGGGGGCACCAAGGGATGAAACGATGGAAACGCATCCTCTGCGCGCTGCTGTGCGCGCTGTGCCTGCTCTCCCTTTCGGCCTGCCACGGCTCGCGCGGCTATGACGACTTTGTCATGCCGGAGGGCTTTGACAGCTCCCGGGAGTATGAGATCAGCTTCTGGGCCAAGAACGACACCAACAAGACCCAGACCGAGATCTACCAGAAGGCCATAGCGGATTTCGAGGCGCTCTATCCCAACATCCACGTCAGCATGCGCCTGTATACCGATTACGGCAAGATCTACAACGACGTCATCACGAACATCGCCACCGGCACCACGCCCAACGTCTGCATCACCTATCCCGACCATATCGCGACCTATATGACCGGCACAAACAGCGTCGTGCCGCTCGACGACGTGATTGCCGACGCAAGATTCGGTCTCGGCGGCAGCGAGCTGCGCTTTGACGGCCCGACAAAGGACGAGATCATCCCCCAGTTCCTCTCCGAATGCGCCATCGGCGGCACGACTTACGCGCTGCCCTTCATGCGCTCGACCGAGGCCTGCTACATCAACAAAACGATGCTCGGGCAGATGGGCTATGAGGTGCCGGAGGTGCTGACCTGGGACTTTGTGTGGGAGGTTTCCGAACAGGCGATGAAAAAGAACGCCGACGGGACCTTTGCCGTGAACGGCCA
>DJYJ01000017.1:14133-31430 GCA_002450075.1 Clostridiales bacterium UBA6981 | reverse complement strand
AAGGTCATGATCCCCTTTATCTACAAGTCCACCGACAATATGATGATCCAGATGCTGCGCCAGGAGGGTGCGGGCTATTCGGATGAGACGGGCAATATCCTGATTTTCAACGACGACACCCGCGCGATCCTCCATACGGTGGCGGAGCACGCCGCGTCCCGCGCGTTCTCCACGTTTAAGATTTCCAGCTATCCCGGCAACTTCTTCAACGCCGGACAGTGCCTCTTTGCCGTCGACTCCACAGCCGGCGCCACCTGGATGGGCAGCGACGCGCCGCTGCTCGACATCAGCGCGGACAAGGTCGTTCCCTTTGAGACGGCCGTGCGCGCCGTGCCGCAGTTTGACCCCGCGCATCCCCGGATGATCTCGCAGGGCCCGTCGGTCTGTGTGTTCAACAAGCGCGATCCGCAGGAGGTGCTGGCCGCGTGGCTGTTTACGCAGTATCTGCTGACCAACGAGGTGCAGATCGCCTACTCCGAGACCGAGGGCTATCTCCCCGTTACCTCCAAGGCGCACGAGAGCGCGGAATACCGGGATTATCTCTCCCGCGCGGGCGAGGACAACGCCCTGTATTACGACGTCAAGATCGCGGCGTCAAAGCTGCTCCTCGAAAACACGGACAAGACCTTTACCACCCCGGTCTTCAACGGCTCGACCTCGCTGCGCAACGCGGCGGGACAGCTGATCGAGGAGGTCGCGAAATCCGTCCGCCGCGGTGAAACGGTGGATGAGCAGTATCTCGACGAGCTGTTCAAGAGCGTCATCTCGCTCTATCGTCTTGATCAGCGCAGCGTCACCGCCACCGACGGCTCATCCCTCGGCCCACTGCCGGGAGAGGCGCGCGCGCTGCTCGTCGCGCTCGGCGCGGCCTGGGTCGGGATCGCGCTCTACGCGGGCAGAGAGCTGTTAAAAAATAAACGGAAAAAACACTGACCGCCGGGGGCGGCGCGGACTTCCGCTTTCTTGACTTTTACCCGCGCGATGCTATAATAAAAGAGTAGCCCGAAAGGGATCAAACCTGAAAAAACTTGACAAGAGGAGATCAAAATGAAAAAGTTTATCGCATTGCTTCTCGCTCTCACGATGGTCCTCTGCCTGGCCGCCTGCGGCAAAAAGGCCGAGACCGATATCTTCGCCAAGGGCGAGGGCGTCATGACCGCCGCGGAATATCAGGCTGCCGAACTCGACACCGCCGTCACGGTCGAGACCTTTGTCCAGGCCAAGCAGGGCTGGTGGGAAAAGGACGGCGTCGGCGTCGCTTCGCTCTATACGCAGGACAAGGACGGCGGCTACTTCCTGTACAACATGCCGTGCAGCCAGGAAGATTACAACAAGCTCGTCCCCGGCACGAAGATCAAGGTCACCGGCTATAAGGCTGAGTGGGCCGGCGAGGTCGAGATCATCGACTCCACGTTTGAGATCCTGCCCGGCAGCTATGTGGCCGAGGCCAAGGATGTCACCGCGCTTCTCGGCACGGACGACCTGATCAAGGAGCAGAACACCTTTATCGCGGTCAAGGGGCTGACGGTCGCGCCCGCCAATGACGACGGCGCTCCCTTCCTGTTCAACTGGGACGGCTCCGGCGCGGAGGGCGACGATCTGTACTTCTATCTCACCGACGGCACCAACACCTATTCCTTCACCGTCGAGTCCTATCTCTGCGGCAAGGATACCGAGGTCTACAAGAAGGTCATGAGCCTCGGTGTCGGCGACACGGTGGATCTCGAGGGCTTCCTCTACTGGTACGAGGGCTCCCAGCCCCACGTGACGAACATCACGATCAAGTAATAAGCGTCCCTTTATACGCCGGGCATTTGCCCGGCGTATATTTTTTTGCCCGCGGGGGGAGAATAGTTCTTGTCCGGTACATATACTGATACGGGCGAATCCTTTTCCCGGAGTGAAACACATGAGCATCGTCAAACGCGGAGATATTTATTACGCCGACCTCAGCCCGGTCGTCGGCAGCGAGCAGGGCGGCATGCGCCCGGTGCTGATCGTCCAGAACGACACCGGCAACCGCCACAGCCCGACCGTGATCGCCGCCGCGATCACGAGCCGCCTTGACAAGGCAAAGCTGCCGACGCATATCACGCTCGCCTCCCAGAGCGCGGGACTCAACCGCGAGAGCATCATCCTGCTCGAGCAGATCCGCACGCTGGACAAATCCCGCCTGCGCGAGCGCATGGGGCGTCTCGACGAGGAGACGATGAGCGCGGTCGACGCCGCGCTCGCCGTGAGTTTCGGCCTGAACTGAACATCCGCATAACCGAACACCTCTCTCCATACAAATGGAGAGAGGTGTTTTTTATGACGGTACCGGTCATTTTGAACGGGAAGGAATGCGGCACGCTGGAGCTGCGGCGGGACGGGGCGTTCACGCTCTTTGAGGCGCGCTGCGGGCGGCAGGCCGAGCTGACGCGTCTGTGGGTCTTCGGCGGCGGAAGGCGCGGCTATCTCGGCGTGCTGCAGCCGGAGGGAGACGGTCTCGCGCTGCGCCGGCGGCTGTCCCGCGCGGCGATGCGCTCCTTTCCCGATAAAATCGAATACGCGGGCGACGCGCCGGATGCAGCCCGCCCGGTGAGAAAAGAGCCCGCGCCGGAGCGGGAGGCTGGCGGCTGGATCCTGCGGCCGGACGGCAGTTTGTGGCGCGCGGAGGGGGCGGGCGGCCTTCTTGCGCTGCCCTGCGCGCTGCGGCGCGAGGCAAGAGGCGTGCGCGTCGCCATGATCAACGGAAAGACGTATCTGTTATTTCGCTGTTGAGAAATAGACGGGAGCGCGGTATAATAAGAATATTCAAGAGAAAAAGCGAGGCGAAGGATATGCAGATGACCGAACTGATCGCGAAAAAACGCGACGGCGGTGCGCTTACGACCGAAGAGATCGGCTTTATGATCGACGGCTATGTCCGGGGCGAGATCCCGGATTATCAGATGAGCGCGATGTGTATGGCGATCCTCTTTTCCGGCATGGACGACCGTGAGATCCTCGATCTTACGATGAGCATGATGCACTCGGGCGAGACGCTCGACCTCTCGCCGATCCGCGGCGTCAAGGCGGACAAGCACTCCACCGGCGGCGTGGGCGACAAGACGAGTCTGGTGCTCTGCCCGATGGTCGCCGCCTGCGGCGTCAAGATCGCGAAGATGTCCGGGCGCGGCCTGGGGCATACCGGCGGCACGATTGACAAGCTCGAGAGCTTCCCCGGCTTTGTCACCGGCATCTCCGAGGAGCGCTTTTTTGAAAACGTCAACCGCATCGGCATCGCCATCGCCGGTCAGACGGCCGAGGTCTGCCCCGCGGACAAGAAGCTCTATGCCCTGCGCGACGTGACCGGCACCGTGCCCAGCATCCCGCTGATCGTCAGCTCCATCATGTCCAAAAAGCTGGCCGCGGGCGCGGACGTCATCGTGCTGGATGTCAAGTGCGGCTCCGGCGCGTTCATGAAGACCCCGGAGCAGGCGCGCGAGCTGGCTGAGGGACTGACGCGCGTGGGCAAGCTGGCGGGCAGGAAATGCGCCGCCGTCATCACCGACATGGACGAGCCGCTGGGCTATGCTGTGGGCAACGCGCTTGAGGTCCGCGAGGCCATCGACGTCCTCGCCGGACGCACCGCGGCGGGCGAGCTCAAGTCGCTGTGCCTGACGCTGGGGGCGAATATGCTGACGCTCTCCGGCCTCGCCGCCGACGAGACCGAGGCCAGAGCAAAGCTTGAAGCCACGATCGCGGACGGCAGCGCCCTGCGGAAGCTCGCCGAGATGGTCGAGGCGCAGGGCGGCGACAGCCGCGCGGTGTATGACTTCTCACTGTTGCCGGATGCGGCGTTCAAGCGCGAGGTGCCGTCACAGGAGGGCGGCTACATAGCGCACATCGAAGCGGACGACGTGGGGCTTGTCTCCATGCACCTCGGCGGCGGGCGCGTGACGAAGGAGAGCGCGATCGACCTTTCCGTCGGCGTGGTGCTGCACAAAAAGGTCGGCGACCGCGTCGAGCCGGGCGAGAGTCTCGCCACGATCCACGCATCAAGCGAGGAAAAGGCCGCGCGGGCAGAAGAGCTGCTGCGCGCGTGCTACACGCTCTCGCCCTATCCGGTGGAAAAGGCGCCGTTCATCAAAAACATCGTGAAATGATATTCCCATAACGAAAGGCAGGCCCCCGAGGGGACCTGCCTTTTACTGCTTTGCTTGATCAGCCGAGCAGCTTTTCCAGCGCGGCCAGACGCATGCTGATGCAGAGAATCTCCATCGCCTGCTCCAGCTGCTCGATGGGCGGGAGGGAAGGCGCGACGCGCAGGTTGCTGTCCTGCGGGTCCTTGCCGTAGGGGAAGGTCGCGCCGGCGCCGGTCATCGTGAGACCGGCCTCCTTGCAGAGCTTCCAGGTCGCCTTCGCGATGCCGGGCATCGTGTTGACCGAGACAAAGTAGCCGCCCTTGGGCTTCTGCCACCGGGCGATGCCGCGCGGGGCGATCTCGCGGTCGAGCCAGTCGAGCACGCACCGGAACTTCGGCCCGAGGATCGCGGCATGGCGGCGCATCAGCGCAAGCACGCCTTCCTTGTCCTTGAGATAGAGAACGTGGCGCAGCTGGTTGACCTTGTCATAGGAGATCAGCTGGACGTTGAGCAGCTTCTTCATATAGGCCATGTTGTTCTCGCTGCAGGCAAAGACCGACACGCCCGCGCCGGGGAAGGTGATCTTGGAGGTGGAGGCGAACTCAAACACCATGTCGCCGTTTCCGTACTTCTCGCACTCGCCCAGAATGTCCGGGAACGGGAGATAGTCGCCGAAGAACTCGTGCACGCAGTAGGCGTTGTCCCACATCAGCAGAAAGTCCTTCGCGGCGGGCTTCATCGAGGCGATGCGGCGGATCGTCTCGGCGGAGTAGACGATGCCGTCGGGATTCGAGTATTTCGGCACGCACCACATGCCGCGCACGTCGGGATCTTTGACGAGCTCCTCGACCAGATCCATGTCGGGACCCTCGGCGGTCATCGGGATCGGGATCATCTCCATGCCGAAGCTCTCGGAAATGGCGAAGTGGCGGTCGTATCCCGGCGCGGGGCAGAGCCATTTGACCTTGTCAAGCTTCGCCCAGGGCTTGTCGCTCATCACGCGGCCGTGGGTATAGGCCTTGGAGATCGTGTCGTACATCAGCGTCAGCGAGGCGTTGCCGCCGCAGAAGATGTTTTCCGGCTTCACGCCGAGCAGGTCGGCAAACAGCTTTTTGCAGGAGGGCAGACCGTCAAGGTTGCCGTAGTTGCGCACGTCGATGCCGTCGCAGTGGTAATCGCTGTCGGATCTCAGCAGATCCATCATCTCGCTCGTCATATCGAGCTGCGCCTTGCCGGGCTTGCCGCGCGCCATGTTCAGCGAAAGTCCCTTTGCCTTGAGCGCCTCATATGCCGCCCGAACCGTCTCCAGCTCCTGTGCAAGCTCCTCCCGGGTCATGTCCGCGTATTTTTTCATAATCGTCCCTTTCTGATCTCGCGGCGGTTCGCCGCGTATTTTACCGTGATGCGGGCGGAAAGCCCCCGCCCTTTTGTACAATCATACCATATGGAGCGCGCACGGGCAATAGAATTTAGGGAGAATTTTATAAAAGGCAGCGAAAAAAACGGCGTGCCGCTCTTTTCCTTTCTTCTGTGCTGTGTTATACTGTTTCCCAATAAAAGCCGCATGAAAATATAAGCCGGCAAAAAGAGGGGGGACGGAGAACATGCAGGCGATGCTCTATCCGATGGCGCTCACGCCGCGAATGATCGTGATCGTCGTCCTCGGCGTGTTCCTGGCCTCCCTGGTCGACGGCGTGGCAGGCGGCGGCGGGATCATCTCGGTCCCGGTCTATCTGCTGGCCGGGCTGCCGGCTCACCTGGCGCTGGGGACGAACAAGCTCTCCTCCGGCGTGGGGACGGCCGTCTCCGCCGTGCGCTTCGTAAGGCGCGGCTTTGTGGACTGGGGTCTTGCGATCCCGTCGATCGCGCTGGGGCTGCTCGGCGCGCACCTCGGTACGCGGCTTCAGCTCGCGGTGGAGGAGCGGTATCTCAAATGGCTGCTGCTTATCGTGCTGCCGCTCGTCGCGCTCGTCGTGCTGCGGCAGAAAAAGCTGCCCGAGGAGCCGGGCGAGATCGCGCCGGAAAGACAGCGGGCGATCGTCTGGGGCGCCTCCGCCCTCGTCGGCGTCTATGACGGCTTTTACGGCCCCGGCGCGGGGACCTTCCTGCTGCTGATCTTCTGCCATCTGGGCAAAATGGGGCTGCGCACCGCAGCGGGCAACGTCAAGCTCGTCAATCTCTCCAGCATCATCGGCGCGGTCGCGACCTCGCTGATGCACGGCAAGGTCTTTCTCGCCCTGGGGCTGATCGGCGCGGTCGCGTCCGTCGCCGGACATTTCATCGGCTCCGGGCTCGCGATCAAGGACGGGTCGAAGATCGTGCGGCCGGTCATCCTCGTCGTGCTGGCGCTGCTGGCCGTAAAGGTGATCTCGGAATTGATATAAGGGGACAGAACATGAAAAAAACGATCGGTATCCTGGGCGGCATGGGGCCGCTCGCCACGGCGGACCTCTATCGCATGATCGTCGAGTCCACGCGTGCGGACTGTGACAACGACCACATCCGCGTCTACATCGACAGCAACCCCGCCATCCCCGACCGGACGGCGGCTATCCTCCGCGGCGGCAAGGACCCGGTGCCGGAGATGCTCTCGGCGCTGCGGAATCTGGAAAAGTGCGGGGCGGACTGCGTGATCATGCCCTGCAACACGGCGCACTATTTCCTGCCGCGCCTGCAGAAAGAGACCAGTCTCCCGATCCTCGACATGCCCGCGATCGCGGCCGCGCGCTGCGCTGGGCTCTTTCCCGGCAAACGCGCCTGCATCCTCGCGACGAAGGGCACGCTGGAGAGCGGCGTCTATGCCTGCGCGCTCGAGCGGGAGGACGTGCCCTTCATGACCCCGGAGGAGGCGGAGCGGGACGAGCTGATGCGCCTTATCTACGACGTGGTCAAGGCCTCGAAGCCGATCGCGCCGGAAAAGGAAAACTGGCAGCGCCTGCTTGCCGGACTGCGTGAAAGGGGAGCGGATTACTTTATCCTCGGCTGCACCGAGCTGCCGATCCTCTCGCACGCGCTTGCCGTCACCGGCCCCTTTGTCGATCCGACGCTGGAGCTGGCGAAGGCGGCGATCCGCTTCTGCGGCTACGAGGTCAAGGAACAGGCTTGATTTGCTTATTTATCACATTAGCGATTTAAAGATTTGTGCAATATCGGGTAAGAATCAATTAAAATTTGTGAACTATGACGATTTTGTGAACAAACCGTGAAAAAATCTTAACATCCATGACAAAATCGAATATAATGAAATCAGACTTCCAAAGTCCGGAACAAAAATAAGAAGGGAGAATCGAGTCAATGAGTCAAAAGAAAAGCATGAATCTTGGCGTGAAGATCCTGATCGGCCTGGTACTCGGTATTGTCGTGGGCGCCATTTTCTGGGCGACCATGGGCGCGGAAGCGGCCGGCGCCTTTACCGCAAAGTACATCAAGCCCTTCGGCGATATCTTCGTCAACCTGCTGAAGTTCATCGTTGTCCCGCTCGTCCTGCTCAGCATTATGGACGGCGTGATCCAGATGGGCGACATCAAGAAGGTCGGCAAGATCGGCTGGAAGACCGTCGCTTACTTCCTGGTCACCACCGCCATCGCCTGCGTGATCGGCCTTGTCATCGCGAGCGCTTTCAAGGGCAGCTTCCCGATGCTGCAGCTTGCCGAGGGCGCCGAGTATGAAGCCAAGAGCGCCAACCTGATGGACACGATCGTGAACATCTTCCCGAACAACGCGATCAACCCGCTGTCCACCGCTGCGATGCTGCAGATCATCTTCATCGCGCTGATCTTCGGCTGCGGCGTTCTGGTCGCCGGCGAAAAGGGAAAGCCCTTCGGCGATTTCATCACCTCCTTCAACGAGGTCACCCAGCGCGTCATGAGCTTCATCCTCGCGGTCTCCCCCTACGGCGTCTTCGCGCTGATGGTCTGGGTCGTTGCCGCCCAGGGCCCGAAGATCCTCGGCTCGCTCGGTCTCGTCCTGCTCGCCGCCTACATCGGCTACATTATCCACGTCCTGCTGGTTTACACGCTGTCCGTCAAGGTCTTTGCCAAGATGTCCCCGCTGTACTTCTTCAAGAAGATCTTCCCGGCCGCCGCGTTTGCCTTTACCTCCACCTCCTCTGTCGCCACGCTCCCGATCACCAAGGAGTGCTGCGATGAGATGGACGTCGAGGGCGATATCTCCTCCTTCGTCCTGCCGCTCGGCGCGACGATCAACATGGACGGCACCGCGATCTACCAGTGCGTGGCCGCGATCTTCCTGGCCAAGTGCGTCGGCATCGACCTGACGCTCGGCCAGATGGTCATGATCGTCATCACCGCGACGCTGGCCTCCATCGGCACCGCCGGTACCTCCGGCGCCGGCATGATCATGCTGGCCATGGTCCTTGAGGCTGTCGGCGTTCCCACGACCTTCATCGGCATCATCTACGGTATCGACCGTCTGTTCGATATGGGCCGTACCACGCTCAACATCATCGGCGACGCTTCCTGCGCCGTCTGCGTCAACGCCTGGGAGGGCGCTGCCCCCGCTGCCAAGAAAAAGGCATAAGCGCTGCCGCGCGTTTGAGCTAACAGTATAGCATATCAAAAAGGCGCCTTCCGAAAGGAAGGCGCCTCTTTTACGGCTTTTGGCGGAGGAAGATTTTTACATCAGCCCCAGACCCTTTGCGACGATGCAGATGAAGTCCTGCACGTTGGTCACGATCGTCGTGGCGGAGAGACTGCCGCGGTCGATCAGCTTGCCGGTGACGAATTCGTCTGCGTCGACGCAGTAGAAATACACCGGCCGCACGCTGCCGTCAGGGCGGACGCGGAACGAGGGCGTCATGTTGCCGGTCGCGATGGTGTGCAGCATCGTGGCGAGACAGATCACGGTCGAGGCCTTTTCGACCATCTCGCGCATGCGGCTTTGCGCCTCATAGGCGTTGGCCACGACCTCCGGCAACGGGCCGTCGTCGCGGATCGAGCCGGCGAGCACAAAGGGAACGTTATGTTTCACGGCGCTGTACATGATGCCGTTTTCGATGTGGTGATCGTCGATAAATTGGGGGATCGAGCCGCTTTTGCGCACCAGGTTGATCACGTCGAGATGGTTGTAGTGGCCGTTCGGCATCGACTGCTGGGTGTAGATATCCTGACCCAGCGCCGTGTGCAGCAGCGCGCCCTCGAGATCGTGAGTGGCCAGCGCGTTGCCCGCCATGAGCCCGTGGGCATAGCCGTTTTCGATGAGCTTCTGCATCGCATAGCGCGCGTCGCGGTCAAAGGCGAAGGCCGGCCCCATGACCCAGAGGATATTGCCCTCCTCGCGCTCGGCCTTCAGCAGCTCGATCAGCCGGTCATAGTCGCGCGCATACGAGGTCTCGCGGCTGCGCCCCTGGCGGAAGACGAACTGATCCTCTCCCGCGGCGGCCGCCTCGTCAAAGCCGTGGCTGTGGAGATAAATGCCCTCCTCGCCGCGCTCCGTCCGGCCGAGGATCACCCTGTCGCCGCGGCGCAGATTGCGGTTTTCCACGACGGCGAGCGCGCCGTCGTCTTTCAGGACGACGCTCGCGTCCATGCGGCTTTTCTCCGCAAGATGCCATTCACCACCGATCTTGAAATACTCGGGGTACATCGAGGTGCTGTGGAAGCCCTCCGGGGCGATGCCGTCACGCTCGACGACCGCCCACGCCGCATCCGGTGCGGCGGCGAGAGAAGCGTCGGAAAAGTCCGGCGCGCGATAAATCGGATAGGAAAAGGCCATCGGAATGTCCTCCCTGGTTTTGGTATTGGATGCCTCTATTGTACACCATCCGGCGCGGCAGATACAAGTGCATCTTTCCAAAAGCGGCGACGATATGCTATGATGAAAAAAACACTGAAAGGAAGCGACGCCCATGGCCTATCCCTTCGATCCGCTGCTTCAGAAATATCCCTCCCGCCGCACACCGCTCTATGCCCGCGGCGGCATGGTCAACTGCTCAAGCCTTCAGGCCTCCGCCGCCGGGCTTGAAATGCTGCGCCGGGGCGGCAACGCGATCGACGCCGCCGTGGCTGCGGCCGCGACGCTCACGGTCACCGAGCCGACGTCGAACGGTCTCGGCTCGGACGCCTTTGCCATCGTCTGGTCGGCGCGGGAGGGAAAGCTCTTCGGGCTCAATGCCTCCGGCCCCGCGCCGATGCTGGCCTCGGCGGAAACGATCCTGGCGGAAGGAAAAGACCAAAACGGGAAAATGCCGACACACGGCTGGACGCCCGTCACAGTGCCGGGAGCGCCGGCGGCCTGGGCGGCGCTGTCCGGGCGCTTCGGTGCGCTGCCGCTCTCTTCTGCGCTCGCACCGGCGGTAGGATATGCGCGCGACGGCTATCCCTGCCCGCCGCACCTTGCCGCCTCATGGGGAGCGGCGTTTGAGCACTACCGCGCAAAACTGACGGAGCCGTGCTTCGAGGCCTGGTTCCGTACCTTTGCGCCCGACGGACGCGCGCCGGAGGCGGGGGAGATCGTCCGCCTGCCCGACCATGCCGACAGCCTCGAGGCCATCGGGGAGAGCGGCGCGGAGGCATTCTACCGCGGCGCGCTGGCGCGGAAGATCGACGCCGAGAGCCGGAAATACGGCGGCTATCTGCGCTATGACGATCTCGCGGCCTTTTCTCCGCAGTGGGTCGAGCCGCTCCGTGTGAACTACCGCGGCTATGAGGTCTGTGAGATCCCGCCGAACGGCCAGGGCATCGTGGCGCTGATGGCGCTGAATATTCTAAAGGAATTCGACTTCCCCGAAAGGGACAGCGACCTGACCGCCCATCGCCAGATCGAGGCGCTGAAGATGGCCTTTGCCGACGCCTTCACCTATGTGACCGACCCGGCGGATATGACGATCGACCCCGCCCGTCTGCTCGACCCCGCCTACGGCGCCATGCGTGCCGCCGCGATGGGGGAGCGGGCGCGGATCTGGGGCAGCGCCCTGCCGCCGAAGAGCGGAACGGTCTATCTCTGCTGCGCCGACGGCGAGGGGAACATGGTCTCGTATATCCAGTCGAACTATATGGGCTTCGGCTCCGGCATCGTCGTGGACGGCACGGGCATCGCGCTGCAAAACCGCGGGGCGGACTTCTCGCTCGACCCGGCGGCGGCCAATCTCCTGCGACCCGGCAAGCGCAGCTATCACACGATCATCCCCGGCTTCCTGATGCAGAACGGACTGCCCGTCGGTCCGTTCGGCGTGATGGGCGCTTATATGCAGCCGCAGGGGCATGTGCAGGTCGTGATGAACGCCATCGACTTCCACCTCGACCCGCAGCAGGCGCTTGACGCGCCGCGCTTCCAGTGGCTGCGCGACGGGCGCGTGATCGTCGAGAGCGGCTTTGACCGGGCGATCGCCGGGGCGCTGCGGCGGCGCGGGCATGAGCTTTCCTTCAGCGATGACACGCCCCTCTTCGGCCGCGGCCAGATGATCGTGCGACTCAAAAACGGCGTGCTCGTCGGCGGCACTGAGAGCCGCACAGACAGCAATATCGCCTGCTTCTGAATCAGAAAATGCCCTCTTCCACACGGAAGAGGGCATTTTCTTTATGCGTAATATTTCTTATGCGCGGTGGATGCTCTTTCCCTTGAACTTTTCCATCGCCTCATGCTCGGCCGACAGCTCGCGGTACAGCCGCGCGGCGCTCCAGCGGGAATTGGACGCGGTCACGACGGCCTTGAGCGCGACGGCCGCGCGCTCGCGCCGCAGCGCGTCGAGCAGTCCGTGAAACTGGGCGGGAGTCAGCTCGTCCATCACGAGCATCTCGCCGCCAAACACGGGCGCTTCGTCCCCGCCGTTGTCCGCGGCCTCGTCCGCGCGGCCGCACAGCGCGCCGAGCGTCTTCGAAAAATCCTCCGGCTCGACCGAAACGCAGCGCAGGCCGAGCTTGAAGGACAGCGTGCGGATCCGGCGCAGCTTGTCGCCGCGGATATTGAAAAGCAAAACCTGTGCCATGATCGCGTTCTCCCTTTCCGGCCGCGCCTGGCGGTCCAAGAAAAAGTATAGCATGCCTCGCCGCCGCTGACAAGCGCCGGGGGAGAAGAAAACACCGCCCCTCCGATGCGGAGAGACGGTGTACGGAATTTAGAGAACTTATTTCTTCAGCAGCGGCGCGCCGGTGTGCCAGGCCTTGCCGCAGATCTCGCCGATGCCGTAATAATCAAAGCGCACCTGGTCGAAGAGGAAGGTGTCGATCTTGCCGACGTCGATCTTGCCGTCCTCGCCGAGGATCTTCTCGTCGGCCAGGACGTTCACGATCTCGCCCAGCACGCGCAGACCGTAGGGCTGCTCCTGCATCTCCACGACGCGGCACTCGAGCGTCAGCGGGTATTCGAGAATCACGGGCGCGTCGACGCGGCTGCTCTTGACGGCGTGCAGGCCGGTCTTCGCAAATTTGTCCGCGACCTTGTTCGAGCTGACAAGCCCCATATAGTCCGACTCCACGATCGTGTCGCGCCCGGGCACGGCGAGCGTGAAGGCGCCGCGGGCCTTGAGATTGGCGACAGTCTTGTGATCCTCCTCGAGGTTGAGCGCGACCATGTTCTCCGCGCAGATGCCGCCCCAGGCCATCGCCATCGAGTCGACGGTGTCGTCCTCGTTATAGGTGCCGATCATGTAAACGGGCATCGGGAACAGATAGGGCTTTACGCCAAAGTCTTTCATAGTGCTTCTCCTTTTCTTTAATCAGGGAGCAATACGCCCCCCCCTTGCATTTTATCCGGGAAAATGCTACCATAAGACGAAAAAAGAAACAAGTACCAACATTTTTGACAGGTACTTACCCGGAGGAAAGCTATGGACGACAGACGCATTGAAAACGCGGATTTTTCCGAAACGGGATACAGCTATACGCTCTCGCTGATCGCGGGGAAATACAAGCCGATCATCCTCTACTGCCTGATGGAGTATGAGCCCGTGCGCTTCAACGAGATGCAGCGCTATCTCGGCCGCGTGGCGGACAAGACGCTCAGCCGCAATCTCAAGGAGCTTGAGCGCGACGAGCTGATCGTGCGCACGGTCTATCCCCAGATCCCGCCGAAGGTGGAATACTCGCTGACCGAGCGGGGGCATTCGCTGGTCGCGGTGCTCGACCGGCTGTGCGATTGGGGCATGGAAAACAGAAGATAAAGAAAAAGGCAGCCGCCCGTGAGGGCGGCTGCGGGTTTATTTATCTGTTCCCTTTTGCACGGTTATGCGTTTTACAAAGCATCTGACAATTGGCCGCGTCTGTTGCGCCGCCCTTGCTCCAAGCCGTCACATGGTCAGCGTCCATTTCGCTGAGTTTATAGATCCGCTTCGCATTGTTATCATGACCGATGGCGCAGTAGGGGCAATTTGACTTTCCCTTTGCGACAGCGGCTTTTGTCTGCTTATCATAAACGGCCTTCTTCGTTTTATCGTCAAATACGCGGATATTCAACAGCGCCGTCTCCTGCTCGCCGCCGAGGATATATTCGAAGATACCCTTGTTATCCTGCACCTGTGTATCGGCAATGAGTTCTTCCACACGAGCGGTCACTTTTTCCTTGTCATAGGCTCTTGTATGGTATAAGCGATAAAGCCGCCCCCAATCGCGCCCGCAGACTTCGCTTCCGGTATACTCAAAAATCGAATCGATCCAGTCGATAACAGTATCAAAATGATTCTTCAATTCTTCGATGCCGGTATCATACCGATGCTGCGCCATATAATCATCGAGCTCACCGTCGCTCACCCAATCGAGGGCGGTTTCAAGAATGGCCTGACGTTTCGGGTCGCCTTTCACATAGGTCTGCCAGCGGTTCATGTTGGCGTTGCCGGTGTTGGAGAACACAGCACGGGCTTTCGTGACGAACGGGCCGTGATAGGAGGCGTTGCGGAGCTCCTGTTTCACCAGCGGAACACCGGCGATGTTGATCGTCTCGAACCATTCCTGGATCTCGGAGGGCTCACCCTCACAGACATAGATCGTCAGCCGCGCGTTGGTGATCCGCTCCTGCTCATCTTTGTCCAGACTGTTGAAATAGCGTGGCTTGCCGTTGCGCTCCACGGCAAACGGCCACGACTGATTGACGAAGCGGGCAAAGGAAGTAATACGCTGCTGCCCGTCAAGGACTTCATACATGCCGTCTTTGTTCAGAACAAAGTAAATCAGACCGAGGGGATAACCTTTCAGCAGGGATTCCACCACGGCGACGTCCTTCTTACCGTCGCCATAGATGTAATTCCGCTGATATTCCGGCTGTATGATAAGCTTTCCGCCAAGACCGAAAAGACCCTTACCCTCGTTCTTGTCATAGATAAAGCCCTTGCAGATATCGCCGACTGTCCAATCAGTATGAAGAGTTGTTTTCATGTTTCCTAATCATCCTTTCTGCGACGAATAATCAGGCGTCTATATGGAACAATCGCACGCCCATCATCACCATACAAGCCGATGTCTGGATGACCAGGCTGCATCGAACCCGTGCCGCCTTGGGCGAAATAATCACGCAAAAATTCAGCACGCATACCTATCTTTGTTGGAAAATCCACGTCTCGCCCTTGCCCCAGGATTTCGAACTGTTCTGGGTTATACTTGTCCAAATATGTTATCGGAACAGCCATAAGACCTTCATAATCAGATGGAATAGCCTCGGTCATGGGAATTTCGATTGCTTCACAATTGTCGTATTTAGGGTATTTGTTTGAACCATAGTCTTCGGATAATTTCTTTTTCAGCTTTTTGTTGAACTTCAGATTATGAGCCATCGTATCAAGCTGCAACGCCTCGTGACGTCCGCCGTGGTCAATGTTTGTAAACCACCGGACACCTTTCACGCGAATATATTTCCGCCCGTTTTCGTCAACGCCACAGCCCGCTGCCTCAAGCGGGTAGTCATCGGGTACGTTAAACTTTCTATCGCCGGAATGAATTGAATAACCCAGCCACATCTTGTTATCTTTTATAAGAGGAAACACTTCTTTGTATGTAATAGCATTCACATTTCCGATAATTACAAACTGCTTCCCGGCGTCGATAATCCATGCCAGAAACTCGCGGAACAGCGAAAAGGGCGGATTTGTAATGATGATATCCGCTTCATCCCGCAGCTTCGTGACCTCGGCAGAACGGAAATCGCCATCACCATCCAGATAACCGGAGAACTCGATATCGTCGGTGTCAATGCTGCCGGAGCCGTCTTTGTCGCGCGACAACGTAAAGAGCTTTCCACGCGTCTCATGCAATTCTTCATCGAAGAGCGGCGACGACATTTCAAACAGGCTGAGCTGCTTGTTGCCGGCGCCTTTGGCATATGAGGTAGAGATCAACTTTTTCAAACCGAATCGATCAAAATTCGCGGCAAAGTATTTCGTGAAGTTCGACCACTCCGGATCGTCGCAGGGCAGCAGGATCGTCTTGCCCCGGAATACGTCGGGATCGTATTCCACATAGGCGTTCATTTCCGCTTCGATATCACTGTATTGCGTATAAAACTCGTCGTTCTTTGCGCTTTTTGCCGCGCCGAGACTGGCATTGTCTGCCATGGCTATCCCTCCTTACTAGCGGTATGAATACATATGTATTCAACCGCAAACAAATAATAGCACATTTGTGTTCGGTCGACAACATTTGTGTTCAAAGTGGGCATCATTTTCCCATACACTATTAGCGGGAAGAGGGTGCACAAATTGCTTGATCCAGTGATTGTCGGGAAAGTGATAAAGCAGTATCGCGAAGAAAAAGATATCCCGCAGGAAACCCTAAGCGGCCTTGCGGGTATAGGTCGCACACATCTCAGCGCGATCGAACGCGGCGTACGACGGCCGACACTTGACACTTTTTTCCGAATCGCCGAGGCTCTTCGCATCAAGCCGTCTGTTTTGCTTTCCGAGATAGAGAAAAGAATTGAAGAAACAAAATAAAGCCGCTGCGGAAATGAATCCGTAGCGGCTGCTTTTATATGGCCGGACAGCGATAAAGCCTTCCTCTTGAGGGGAAGGTGCTCCAGTTCGCAAACTGGGGCGGATGAGGTGTTTTAAGGATGCTTTTTACACCTCATCAGTCGCTGCGCGACAGCTTCCCCTCAAGGGGAAGCCTTTGATGATCCGGCGGAGATGGAGAGATTCTCACGTCTCCGGCCCAAGAGCCGCCTGCGGCGGTTGGCCTCCGACACGCCTGCCTGCGGGCAGCCGTCTCGTACCGCGCTGCGCGCGGCGAGAGCTCTCACCCTTCCTCTGCCGCCAAACAAAAAACCCCGTCCAACCGGACGGGGTTTTGTTTGGCGGAGATGGAGAGATTCGAACTCTCGAAGAGCTTTTGACCCTTACACGATTTCCAATCGTGCGCGCTCGACCAACTACGCGACATCTCCACGTGTTTGCTCAAGAAGACCGTATCAACTTGTCAGCTTGCCTATTATAATGCACAAGATGGGCAAAGTCAAGCATGACTTTATCCGGTTTCCTCTGCTTCTTGCGGATAGTTTTCGCCCAAGCTGCAAACAATAACCATCGAAACAAAAAGCGCGGGAGGACAAAGCCATGAAGATGACGAACGAGGAATACAGACGCTATGCAGAACGGCGCGCGCCGCGCTCGCAGATGGGCGGAAACATGCTGCGCGCCTTTTTGTACGGCGGGGCGATCTGCTGTATCGGCCAGGCATTTTTGAATCTCTATACCGCGCTGGGGCTCGACGCAGAGACGGCGGGCACGGCATGCTCGATCACGCTCATCTTCCTCGGCGCGGCGCTGACGGCGGCGGGCGTGTACGACGACATCGCCAAGCGCGCAGGAGCTGGCACGCTCGTGCCGATCACGGGCTTTGCCAACTCGGTGGCCGCACCGGCGCTGGAGTTCAAGACCGAGGGCTTCATCACCGGCACGGCGGCCAAGATGTTCGTTATCGCGGGACCGGTCATCGTCTACGGCGCGAGCGCGGGCGTGGTCTACGGGCTGCTGCTGTTGCTGCTGGGCGCGGCGTGAAAGGAGAAAAGTATGGGAAAGAAGAAAAAAGCGGAAAAGAAAAAGAGCGGGCGGAAAAATGCGCCGGTCGAGACGGCGTTGGACTTTCGCGCGCGGGAGCGGAGCGCCGAAGAGCAGACGCGGGCGGAGGATGCCCACGCGCCCGACGGCGTCAGCGGTATCTGGACGTAGATTTTGGATTTTTGCGCTTGGTTTTCAGAAAACAGAAATACGAAACGCGGGTGGCCGACAGCCGCCCGCGTTTTTCTAAA
>DJYJ01000017.1:0-14034 GCA_002450075.1 Clostridiales bacterium UBA6981 | reverse complement strand
AAACTAGAAACTACCCCGGTACATGGCGCCGATCGTCGCGCGGGTCGAGCGGACAAAGCTGCGCAGGAGATGCTCGCCCTGCCGCTTCGAGCTGACGATCAGCCCCAGCGAGCGGAAGCCCCGCGGCTGCAGGGGCAGGGCGCGGGTCGTCGTCTGCATGCCCTGGAGGATCAGCCGGGAGAGGATCGTCAGCCCCAGCCCGTGCTCGATCATCGAGATCAGCGCCGCGTCGTCAAGATTGGTGTAACGCGTGCTCGGGATCACGCGGGGCGTCGCGGCGGCAAAGAGCGGCGTGATGTCCATCTCAAAGCCCAGCGACGGCATCAGAAAGTCCGCGCCGGAAAAGCGCTCGATCGGGAAGGCGTCGCCGGAAAAGGGGTGATCCGCCGGCAGCACGGCCATCAGCTCGTCCACATGCAGCGGGAACCAGTTCAGCCCCTTCATCAGTGCCGGCTGATAGCTGACGAAGGCGCAGTCAAGCGTCTCGTCCTTGACGCCGTCGTACATCTGCTCGATGCTGCCGGCGGATACCTCGGTGTCCGCCTCCGGGAACTCCCGCAGGAAATCGGACAGGATCGCGGGCAGCCACTGGCGCGAAATGCTCGAATACGAGCCGATGCGGATCGCGGCGGTGCTCTCGTCGCGCAGAAGGGCGACGCTGCGCTCCAGCGCGTCGGCGGCGGCGACATAGCTCTGCATCCCGGCAAGCAGGCTCTCGCCCGCGCGGGAGAGCTTCACGCCGCCCTTGCCGCGGATCAGCAGATTGATCCCCAGCTCGCTTTCCAGCGAATTCATCATCTGCGTCAGCCCCGCCTGGGTATAGCCAAGCTCCGTTGCCGCGGCTGTCAGACTACCGGATTTTACTGCTGCGAGAAGGGCTTTGACCTTTTTACTTTCCATGTTAATTATTTCACTTTCTTATAATTACATGTATACATAACAATTACTTATATATAGTATAATAATATACAGTTATGAAAAAGGCAAGGGGGATGCTATAATTTGTTCATAATCTGGTAACAGATCATCATTTTATGGAAGAGAGGTAGTATTATGGAAAACAATCGCGGATCATGGAACAGCAACATAGGCTTCCTGCTGGCCGCCATCGGTTCTGCGGTCGGTCTCGGAAACATCTGGGGCTTCCCGTACAAGATGGGCAAATCCGGTGGCTTTACGTTCCTGCTCGTGTACATATTCCTGGCGGTTTTCGTCGGCCTGATCATCATGGCGTCCGAGCTTGCTCTCGGCCGTAAGACCAGAAAGGCCCCGATCGCGGCCTACAAGGCCGTATCGAGCAAGTATTCCTGGCTCGGCTGGTTTGCGGTGCTCTCGCCGTTCCTGATCATGACCTTCTACTCGGTCCTCGGCGGCTACTGCATCTACTACATCATCATCAACCTCATGGGCCTCTTCGGCGGCATGCCGGACGGCTCGTCCTTCGGCGCGATGCTCACCAGCATCCCCGCCTCCCTCGGCGTACTGCTTGGCTTCATGCTGATCTGCTTCATCATCGTTGCGGGCGGCGTATCCGGCGGTATTGAAAAGTTCAACAAGATCGGTATGCCCGCGCTGTTCGTGATGCTGCTCGTCATCATCGTCCGCGCGCTGACGCTTCCCAACGCGGTCGAAGGCCTCAAGTTCATGTTTGTTCCCGGCTACGCGGTCAGAGGCGGCTTCATTGAAGAAGCGCCCAGCCTCATCACCGTTCTCGGCACCGCCGGCGGCCAGATGTTCTTCTCACTGTCGCTGGCCATGGGCGCCATGATCACCTATGGCTCTTACCTCAGCAAGGAGGAGAACCTGGTCAAGAACTCCGGCATCATCGTCTTTGCCGATACGCTCGTCGCGCTGCTGGCCGGTATCGCGGTCATCCCCGCGGCCGTCGCCAACGGCATCAACAACGGCATCCCTGTGGCCAACATTAAGCTCAACGGCCCCGGCCTGTTGTTCTCCACGCTGCAGGACGTGTTCCACAACATGGGCACAATCGGCGGCATCTTCGGCGTGATCTTCTATCTGCTCGTTCTCATCGCGGCCATCTCCTCCGCCATCTCGCTGATGGAGGTGCTTGCGGCCCACTTCATCGACAAGGCTGCCGAGCAGGGCAAGACGCTGGATCGTAAAAAGGTCGTTCTCATCATCACCGCGGTCATCACGGTCTTCGGCGCGCTCGTCGCGGCCGACGGTCTGGGCGAGAACCACATCACCCCGGCCGAGATCTTCAAGCTGAAGGTCAACACCTGGAACGACTGCTGGCTCGACTTCTTCGACTGCTGGTCTGAAGGCATCATGATGCCGCTCGGCGCCATGCTGATGGCGCTGATGATCGGCGGCGAGATCGGCCCGAAGGTCATGCTCGACGAGATCCACAACGGCGAGCACAGCCCCTTTTTCTCCAAGTTCTACCGCTTCTGCGTGATCTATGTCGTCCCGGCGGTCATGTGCCTGGTCCTTGCCGGCCAGCTGACCGACTTCTTCGGCAACCAGATCGTCAGCTACATCATCTCCGCCGTCTGCTTCATCATCTTCACCTACCACACGCTGATCCCCGACTGGAAGAAGCTTGGCCAGGACGGCAACGAATAAGAATAGGGACACTCAATTTTCACTCACCCTCATACACTCGAGCAAGACGGGAGCTTCCGAAAGGAAGCTCCTTGTTTTATGTTCGGATGAACCGCAGAAAAAAGAACTTTCAAAAAATACATATTGCACCTTGCGCGCGCAGCGTTTATAATATTGTCTGAAAAATAACGATTATTTTTTACGGAGGAAGCGCGGCCTTGGAAAGAGTCCTGATCCATATACACGGCATCGTCCAGGGCGTCGGCTTCCGCCCCTTCATCCACAAGCAGGTGCGCGCCTACCGCCTCGCCGGGACGATCAAGAACACCTCCTCCGGCGTGGAGCTGGAGCTCGAGGGCGAGCGGGCGGAGCTTGAGCGCTTCATCGCCGATCTGCCGCGCAAGGCGCCGAAGCTCGCGGTCATCGAGCGCGTCGAGACGGAATTCTCGGCCGAGCTGAAGCACTTTCGGGATTTTGAGATCCTGCAGAGCAAAACCGAGGCGCAGCGCAACACGCTCATTTCCCCCGATATCGGCATCTGTGACGACTGCCTGCGCGAGCTGCTTGACCCATCCGACCGGCGCTGGCGCTATCCCTTTATCAACTGCACCAACTGTGGCCCGCGCTTCACGATCATCAAGGACGTGCCCTATGACCGCGCCAAGACCTCGATGAGCGCATTTCCGATGTGTCCCGACTGCGAGAGGGAATACCACGACATCGAAAACCGTCGCTACCACGCCCAGCCGGACTGCTGCCCGGACTGCGGCCCGCATGTGTTCTATCTCGACGCGGAGGGAAATCCCGTCCCCGGCGACGCCATCGAACTGGCGCGCGCGGCGCTCAAGGCGGGGAAGATCGTCGCGATCAAGGGCCTCGGCGGGATCCATCTGGCCTGCCGCTGCGACGAGATAGAGATCGTGCGGACGCTCCGCCGCCGCAAGCAGCGCGACGAAAAGCCCTTTGCCGTCATGTGCCGCGACGTGGACTGCGTGAGAAAGATCTGCGCGGTCTCGGCGGAGGAGGAAGCGCTGCTTGGGAGCTTCCGCCGCCCGATCGTGCTGCTGCAAAAACGCGGGCGCGGCACGCTGGAGCACCTGAGCGAAAACAACTATGTCGGCGTGATGCTGCCCTACACGCCGCTGCACGTCCTCCTGTTCGGGGACGATATCGACATGCTCGTCATGACGAGCGCCAACCTCTCCGACACGCCGATCGTCTATCGCAACGATGAGGCGGCGGAGAGGCTGCGCGGCATCGCCGACGGCTTCCTGCTGCACGACCGCGAGATCCAGACGCGCTGCGATGACTCGCTGTGTTATTGTCTCGACGGCGAGGCCTACTTCGCCCGCCGCTCGCGCGGCTATGTGCCCTTTCCCGTCAGCGTGCACGAGGACGCGGGCATGCTCCTTGCCTGCGGGGCCGAGCAGAAGGCCAGCTTTTGCCTGTCAAAGGGGAACTACGTCTTCCCAAGCCAGCACATCGGCGATCTGAAGAACATCGAAACGCTGGAAAACTACGAGCGGCAGATCCGGCACTTTGAAAAGCTCTTTGACATTCGCCCGGCGGCGATCGCCTGTGATCTGCATCCGGATTATCTGTCGACCGCCTATGCCGCGGAGCGCAGCGCGGAAGAGGGGATCCCTCTCATTCGCGTCCAGCATCACCACGCCCACCTGGCCGCCTGCATGGCCGATAACGCCCTCTCCGGCGAGGTCATCGGCCTTGTCTGGGACGGCACCGGCTACGGCACGGACGGCACGACCTGGGGCGGCGAGTGCCTCGTCGGCGGCTACGACGGCTTTTCGCGCGTGGGCAGCATCCGCCCGATCCCCCTTGTCGGCGGCGACCTTGTCACCAAGGAGCCGCTGCGCGTGGCCTGGGCGCTGCGGCGTGACGCCGGACTCCCGACAGAGGAGGAAAACGGCGCGCTCTACGAGACCATGCTGCAAAGCGGATTGAACTGCCCGCTCTCGTCCGGCATGGGGCGTCTCTTCGACGGCGTCTCGGCCATGATCGGCGTCAAGACGCGCTGCAGCTATGAGGGGCAGGGGGCGATCCTGCTGGAGGCCGCGGCGACGGATGACGACGGGCTGTACCCAATTGCGTGGGAAGAAGAAAACGGCCTGCTGCGCTTTGACTGGCGCGAGAGCATCCGCGCGGTCCGCTCTGACCTTGACCGGGGCACCGACCGCGGCGTGATCGCGGCGCGCTTTATGAATGCGCTTGTGGACATGGGCGTGCGCCAGTGCGTCCGCGCACGGGAGCAGAGCGGCCTTGAGCGGGTCGTGCTCTCGGGCGGCAGCTTTCAGAACATGTTTTTGATGCACCGCCTCCCGGAAGCGCTGCGGCGCGCGGGCTTCACGGTCTATCACCACCGCCGCGTTTCGACCAACGACGAGGGCATCTCCCTCGGCCAGCTTCTGGTCGCGCGTGCGGTTTTAGAGAGGAAATAGAAGAAATGTGTCTTGCCATTCCGTTAAAACTTATTGATATCAGCGGCAACACCGCGACCGGCGAGGCGCTCGGCATGACGCGCGAGATCCGCGTCGACTTCATCCCGGAGCCGAAGGTGGGCGATTATGTGATCGTGCACGCGGGCTTCGCCATTGAGCGGCTGGGGGAGGAACAGGCGCTGGAGGATCTCGAGGCATGGAAGGAAGTGCGCGATGCCCTTTGATACGCAGCGCGTCCTGCGCGCGATCGAGGCGCTTGAGCTCGGCGAGGTAAGGCTGATGGAGGTGTGCGGCACGCACACGATGGCCATCGCCAAAAGCGGCATCCGCAGCCTGCTGCCGGAAAACGTCAAGCTGCTCTCCGGCCCCGGCTGTCCGGTCTGCGTCACACCGCCCGAGGTCATCGACGCGGTGCTCGAGCTTGCGATGCGTCCCGACGTGATCCTGACGACCTATGGCGACATGGTCCGCGTCCCCGGCAGCACGCCGGGCGACAACCTCTCACGCCGCCGCGCGCTCGGCGCGCGGGTCGAGGTCGTGTACTCGCCCGTGGACGCGGTGAAGCTTGCCAGGGAAAACCCGGATAAAGAGGTCGTGTTCCTCGGCGTCGGCTTTGAGACGACCGCGCCCGGAACGGCCGCCGCCGTGCTGACGGCGCAGGAGCAGGGCGTGGAAAACTTCTCGCTCTTCTCGATGCTCAAGACCGTCGAGCCCGCGCTGCGCGCGCTGATCGCGTCCGAGGGCTTCAACGTCCAGGGCTTCCTCTGCCCCGGCCATGTGGCCACGATCCTGGGCGAGGAGGGCTTCCGCTTTTTGCCGGAGGAGTTCGGTCTCCCGGCTGTCATCAGCGGCTTTGAGGGCGAGGATATCCTCTTTTCGGTCTATCTGCTGCTCCGGCAGCTTGCCGATCAAAAGCCGCGGGTGCAGAACGAATATACCCGCGCTGTGGCGCCGAACGGCAACCCGCTGGCGCGCGCGATGATGGAAAAATGCTTTGCCCCTCGCCGCGACATCTGGCGGGGCTTAGGCGAGATCGAGGCGAGCGGCCTGAAGCTGCGAGACGAGCTTGCGGCCTATGACGCGGAGAAAAAATTTGCGATCCGCTATCCGGAGGCAAAGCCCGTCACGGCCTGCCGCTGCGGCGAGGTCATCACCGGCCGGCTCGCGCCGCAGGAGTGTCCTTTGTTCTCCCGGCGCTGCACGCCGGAGGACCCGGTGGGACCCTGCATGGTCTCCTCCGAGGGTGCCTGCGCCGCCGCGTATAAGTATCAGACGGTATAAAGCCGACACATGCCTTCCCTGAAGGGGGGAGGCGGCCGCTTGCCGGAAGAGCCCCCTATCGGCGCTTCGCGCCGCTTCCCCCGGAGGGGGAAGCAAGATGCCCGCCGCAAGCGGGGAAGGCTATAAGGAAAGGAACCTCATCAGTCAGCCGTTCGGCTGACAGCTTCCCCGGAGGGGAAGCCTAAGAGGAAGTGGAACCTCATCCGTCGGACAGAGTCCGACACCTTCCCCAGAGGGGAAGGCTATAAGGAAAGGTTATTGGAAATGGACGAAATTATCACACTTGACTATGGCAGCGGGGGAAAAAAGACCGCGCGGCTGATCGAAAGCATGATCGTGCCGGCGCTGTCCAACCCAGCGCTCGACGCGCTGGGTGACGGGGCGATCCTGCCGGGGGCGGAAAAGCTGGTTTTTTCCACCGACAGCTTTGTCGTCAGCCCCCTGTTCTTTCCCGGCGGCGACATCGGCAAGCTCTCCGTCTGCGGCACGGTGAACGACGTCGCGGTCTGCGGCGGCGTGCCAAAGTTTCTAAGTTGTGCATTTTTGATCGAAGAGGGCTTTGCAACCGGCGAACTTTCGCGTATAATAGACTCGATCCGCACCGCCGCGCAAAAGGCGGGCGTCACGGTCGTCACCGGCGACACCAAGGTCGTCGAGCGCGGCCGGGGCGACGGGATCTATATCAATACCGCCGGGATCGGCTTTTTGCAATATCCCGGCCTGTCTCCGGCGAACATCCGGCCGGGAGATGACGTGATCGTCTCCGGCACGGTGGGCGACCACGGCACGGCGATCATGCTCGCGCGCAGCGGCATGATGCAGGGCGACATCCGCTCGGACTGCGCGGCCCTGAACGGCCTTTGCGCCGCCATTTTAGACACCGGCTGCGCCGTGCGCGTGCTGCGCGACCCTACGCGCGGCGGCGTCGCGACGACGCTGTGTGAATTTGTCGAGGGGACGGGGAACACGATCGAGCTCGACGAGGGCGCGATCCCGATCCGCGGCGGCGTTCGCGCGGCCTGCGACATGCTGGGGCTTGACGCGCTATACTGCGCCAACGAGGGAAAACTCCTGTGCGTCGTCGCCCACGAGGACAGCGAGCGGGTGCTCGCCGCGATGCGCGCGACAGAGGAGGGGAAGGACGCCGCCGTGATCGGCCGCGTGACGGACCGCTACCCCGGCAAGGTCGTGACGCGCACGGCCTTCGGCGGCAGCCGGATCCTGCAGAAGCTCGCCGGCGCGCAGCTTCCGAGAATTTGTTGATAACAGTTTTCGCAAACTGCTTATCATATAAACGAGCAAGAACTTTCAATAAGGGAAAAACAAGAGGTGAAACGAATGCAGGAGTACAAAAAGACCATGATCAGCAAGGATCAGATCGTACCCATTGCAGAGCGCATGAGGAAGAACGAGGTCTGGCTTACCATGATCCACGCCTTCGTCACCAAGGAGGGGCAGATCGAAGTCTGCTACGACTATCAGGTAGAACCGAATATCGAGTCCTATCATGTCGTGGGAGAGACCGTCCTGCCCTCGATCGGCGGCATTTACGACGTAGCCGCCGAGTGGCCCGAGAGAGAGATCAACGAGCTCTTCGGCGTCACCTTCGAGGGACTTGACGTTTCGCAGCGCCTCTTCCTGCCGGAGGACATGCTGGAGACCCAGGGCAAAGGCCAGATCATGGTCACCCCCTTGAGCGAACTGCGCAAGAAGAACAGAGAGGAGGCGGGGCAGCAATGAGCTACATTCTCCCCATCGGTCCCTACCATCCCGCATTGGAGGAGCCGATCCACGCAAAGCTCTATACCGAAGGCGAGATCATCAAGGACGCCGAGGTGTTCGTGGGCTATAACCACCGCGGCATCGAAAAGCTCTGCACCGAGCGCAACGCGATCCAGACGCTGGTCCTCGTCGAGCGTGTGTGCGGCATCTGCTCCCACTCCCACGCGCTGACCTATGCGCTCGGCGTCGAGCAGATCAACGCCCTCGAGGTGCCGAAGAGAGGCGCCTATATCCGCGTCATCACCGCCGAGCTCGAGCGGCTGCACTCCCACTTCCTGTGGCTGGGCATCGCCTGCCACATCATCGGCCACGACAGCATGTTCATGCACATCTGGGACGAGCGCGAGTTGGTGATGAATCTGCTGGAAAAGCTCAGCGGCAACCGCGTGAACTACGCCATGGTCACGATCGGCGGCTCGCGGCGCGACATCGACGACGAACTGCGGCGCGAGATCCTGGATGCGTGCGACAAGCTCAAGGCGCCGCTCGACCGCATCGTGGAGCTGGCCGTGAACGACAAGACCATCGCCATGCGCACCAAGGGCGTCGGCGTGCTGACGCGCGAGGATGCGATCCGTCTCGGCGCGCTCGGCCCGCATGCGAGAGCCTCGGGCGTGAAGATCGACGTCCGCAAGGATTCGCCCTATTCCTGCTATGAGGACTTTGACTTTGACGTGCCCGTCGTGGACAGCGGCGACGTCTACGCCCGCGTGGTCGTGCGTGCGCTCGAGTGCTACGAGAGCATCAAGATCATCCGCCAGGCGCTGGAAACGCTGCCCGAGGGGCCGATCAATCTCGGCACCAAGCTGCCCAAGATCAAGGAAGGCATGGCCGTCACCCGCCACGAGGCGCCGCGCGGCCAGCTGACCTATATGGTCATCGGCGACGGCAGCTTCAACAACTACCGCGTCAGCGCGCACGTCCCGTCGTACAAGAACACGCCTACCGTGCCGCACATGCTGCGGGGCAACACGGTGGCCGACGCGGGGCTGATCATCGCGAGCATCGACCCGTGCTTCAGCTGCCTCGACCGGTAAGATGCACGAGCTGGCGCTTACCGAAGCGATCATCAAGATCATAAACTCCCAGCGCGAGCAGGAGCGCTTCTCCCGTGTGGAGGAGATCCGCCTGCGCGTCGGCGAGTATTCCGGCATCATCCCGGACTGCCTCCGGGACTGCTTCCCCATCGCGGCCAAAGGCACCGCGGCCGAGGGGGCACGGCTCGTCGTCGAGACGGTCCCGGCCTCGTTCCGCTGCCTCGACTGCGGCTATGAGGGAGCGGTCGAGCGAAAAAGCGCCTGCTGCCCGAATTGCAGGGGCGTGGGGCTGCGTATGATCACCGGACGGGAGTTTTATGTGGAAAGTCTGAAAGTGGAATAAACAACAGGGTGGGGGCATAAGCTCCTCCACCCCAGGAAGGAGAGGATTTCTCTTGCAAAAAACAAGATTCCCCGCGGTGCTGAGCACCTTTATCCTCTGCTATGCCTTCTGGATCCTCCTGACATGGAGCTTTGCGGTCCAGGAGCTGGCGGCGGGCGCGGTGGTCAGCCTGGCGGCGGCTCTGTTCGCGGCGCGCTTTTTCATCCATGAAAAGGCATTCCGCCTCGTCCATCCGCGCCGCTTCTTCAGCCTTATTGCCTATGTGTTCGTCTTCCTCGGCGAGCTTGTCAAGGCCAACCTTGACATGGCGCGGCGCTGCTTCGGCGGCTGCAAGGACGTTAACCCCGGCGTCGTCAAGGTCCCGGTGGACCTGCCCGACGGCTATGCCCAGGCGATGCTTGCCAACTCCATCACGCTGACGCCCGGCACGATCACGATGGACATCGCCGAAGAGGACGGCAAGAGCTATTTCTACATCCATTGGATCGACGTCGCCGAGACCGACCGCGAGAAGGCCGGCGAGGTCATCAAGGGCAGAATGGAAAAATGGATCGGGAGGATATGGAAATGACAGATATTCTTATTTTCTCGGTGGCATTTGCCTGTCTGGCCGTCATCAATCTGTATCGTCTGATCAAAGGCCCCACGGGCGCCGACCGGATGGTGGCCGGCGACGCGGCGGACGCGCTGCTCTGCTGCGCGATGATCTTGTTCTCGCTCTTCTCGGGAAGAGGCGTGTATCTTGACATCGCGATCATCAGCGCGCTGCTCGGCATCATCGACACGATGCTGGTCGGCCGTTATCTGCAGGGAAGGGGGAAATAACGATGGCGCTTAGGATTGTTATCGACGTTCTCCTTGCGATCGGCGCGATCTTCGCGCTCGCGGGCACCATCGGTATCCTGAAGATGCCCGATACCTTCAGCCGCATGCAGGCCTCGACCTGCATCTCCACGATGGGCGTGATCGGCGTGGCACTCGGCGCGCTGCTGTACGCGATCTGCATCATGGGCAGCGCCTCCGCCGCGATCAAGATCGCGGTGATCGCGCTTCTTATCATCACGATCAACCCCATCGGCGCACACGCCATCGCCAAGGGCGCCTACCGCGCCGGCATCCGCCCCGAAAAGCGGATGGAGACCGATGACTATGGGAGGGATCTGGAAGATGAGTAATTTCATGATCATTCTGGACATTCTGGTCGTCACTGGGCTTTGCGTTTCCGCGATCCTGGCCTGCCATCTGGAAAAGCTGCTCTCCGCCGTCATCGCGCTGAGCGTGACGGGTCTGTTCGCGGCGGCTGCGTTCCTGGTGCTGCACGCGCCTGACGTCGCGATCTCCGAGGCGGCCGTCGGCGCGGCGCTCAGCCCGCTGATCTTCATCTTCGCGCTGAGAAAGATCAAAGGAGGCGGAGACGAGTAATGAAAAAGTTTTTGACTTACGTCTGCCTCGGCGTCGTGCTGGTCGCGATGCTCGTCGGCGCGCTGGGCATGGCCAAGATGCCGCGCACCTATGACGGCCGCAACGCCACGGTCAGCGTCTATGACCTTCAGCAGGATCCGGACAGCTATGACGATTCGACCGCCGACGGCGCCGCCGCCGCGATCGTCCAGCAGAACCTGGCGAACACCCACTCGGTCAACGACGTCACCTCGATCGTCTTTGACTTCCGTGGCTACGATACGATGGGCGAGGCCTTCATCCTGATCACGGCCGTCGCCGGCGCCACGGTGATCCTCTTTACCAAGAAGGAAAAGGAGGAGAAAAAAGATGGAGAATAAGCGCACGTTCAAAAACACGATCCAGCGCTGCGGCTCGGACAAGATCCTGCCGATGGCCATCGTGTACATGTTCTACATCATCCTGCACGGGCACCTCAGCCCCGGCGGCGGCTTCCAGGGCGGCGTCCTGATGGTCGCCATCGTCGTGCTGCTCTACTTCGGCCACGGCTATGAGACGACGGTCCGTGCGATCAATCCCCATTTCCTGCACGGGGCCGAGGGCTTTATGTCGGTCCTCTATGTGGCGGCGGCCATGCTCGGCATCGCCTATCTCGGCAACTTTTGCCAGAACGTGTTCTATAACATCGGCAACATCGGCGACCTCTTCAGCTCCGGCACGATCTTCATCATGGACAGCATCGTGGGTCTCAAGGTCCTCACCGGCGTGGGAGCGCTGGCGATCACGATGCTCGGCGTGCTGATGGCAGAGTACGCCGGCGAGAAAAAGTGAGGTGGAAGAAATGATTACATATAATTATATTGCAGCTTTCTTCCTCATCGTCCTCGGCTTTTACACGATCATTGCCAAGTACAACCTGATCAAGACCGTCATCGGCCTTTCGATCGCGGACTACGGCGTGAACCTGCTGATCATCTCGATCGGCTACAATCCCGGCGGCACCGCCCCGATCTTCACGCAGGGCGAGCTGACGGCGGCCAGCTACTTTGTCGATCCGATCCCCCAGGCGCTCACGCTGACGAGCATCGTCATCGGCGCCTGCGTCACGGCGATGAGCCTCTCGCTCGTCGTCAAGCTGCATGACGAATACGGCACGATCGACACGAGAGAGATAAGGAGGCTGAGAGGATGAGCTTTTTGAGCTATCAACACTTCCCGATCTACTCGGTGATGGCGCTGTTCCTCGGCGCGTTCCTGGTCGTGCTCTTCGGCCGGAACAAGTTCCTGCGCGGTCTGATCGCGTTCTGCGCGACGGCGATCGCCCTTTGCTGCATGATCCTGCTCATAAAGCCCGTCATGCTGGGCCACGAGATCATCTGCTACTGGATGGGCAGCCGCGCCATGGCCGGCGGCTATGCCATCGGCATCGCGATGGAGGTGGACCAGGTCAGCCTGTTCTTCGGCCTGCTCATCGCAACGGCGGTGTTCGTCGCCTGCGTGTACTCGCTGCAGTACATGGATCATGACGACAACATCCCCGAATACTACACCCTGTTCCTGATGCTCGCCGGCGGCGTTATGGGTCTTGTGCTCTCGGGAGACCTCTTCAACATGTTCATCATGGTCGAGATCCTGACCTTTGCGGCCGTCGCGCTCACCGCGTTCCGCAACAAGGCCTTCGGCGCGCTGGAGGCGGCGTTCAAGTACCTGGTCGTCGGCTGCATGGGCTCGACGGCGATCCTCGCCGGCACGATCATGCTCTATGCCCAGGCGCACACGCTGAACTTTGCCCAGCTCTCCGATGTGATCGGCGGCAACATGAACACCTCGACGATCGTGGCCTTCGCGCTGCTGTACATCGGCTTCTCGACCAAGGCCTTTATCGTCCCGTTCCACCCCCTGGCGGCCGACGCGCACGGCGCGGCTCCGGCCTCCATCTCGGTGCTGATCTCCGGCGTTCTGACGAAGAGCGGCGTTTACGCCATCCTCCGTCTGACCTACTTCCTGTTCCAGACCATGCAGCTCGGCGCGATCCAGTTCATGCTGGTGTTCATCGGCTCGGTGAGCATGTTCGTGTGCGTCACGATGGCGCTCGCCCAGCATGACTTCAAGCGTCTGCTCGCCTTCCACTCGATCTCCCAGATCGGCTATGTGATGACGGCGATCGGTCTCGGCACGGGGCTCGGCCTGTCCGCCGGACTGTACCACGCGATGAACCACACCATGTTCAAGGGCCTGCTGTTCCTTGCGGCCGGCGCCGTGCACTACCGCACCGGCGTGACGGATCTGCGCAAGCTCGGCGGTCTCGGCAAAAAGATGCCCTGGACCTGCGCGCTGTTCCTGATCGGCGCGGCGTCCATCAGCGGCATCCCGCCCTTCAACGGCTTTGCCTCGAAGTGGATGATCTACCAGGCGACCTACCAGAAGGCGGTCGAGAGCGGGAACATCGGCTTCCTGCTTGCGACGATCGTGGCGCTTATCACCTCGGTGCTCACGCTCGCGTCCTTCGTCAAGGTCACCCAGTCCGTCTTCTTCGGCCAGCTCCGTCCGGAGCATGAGGACGTCAAGGAAGTCCCGGCTGGCATGATCATCGCGATGTGCCTGTTTGCGGCGATCTGTGTCGTCACCGGCCTCTTCCCGCGTCTCGTTACCGATTTCCTCACGGGCCCGGCTGCGAACGCCGCGCTCAATCCGCAGAACTACATCAGCTCCATGCTCACCGGTGAGGGCGTGTTCAAGACCTATGAGGTCTTTGCCGGCGCGGGCGTGTGGTCGCCTGTCAACTGGCTGCTGCTGCTCATGATCGCGCTGCTGGGCGTTACGATCGTGGCGGTGCTCGGCAAGTACGACCAGGTCAGCGAGTCGAAGGAAGGCGAGCTTGTCGACAGCAAATTCGCGCTCTTCTTCGGCGGCGAGCAGACCCAGTACTCCCAGGTCGGCGGCGAAGATCTGTTCTGGGGTCTGAAACATAACTGGAGACACTATTTCTCGTTCATGCACGAGCTGCACAGCGGCGTTGTCAACGACTATGCGCTGTGGGCAGTCGTCGCGCTTGCGCTTGCGATCGTGTTCCTCCAGATCGCGCTTTGATTGGAGGTGGGAAAGATGTTTCAATGGCTTACTGTTGTAGAGACTCTCGGCTATATCCTCATTTTCCCGGGCTTCC
>DJYJ01000061.1:45188-55801 GCA_002450075.1 Clostridiales bacterium UBA6981 | reverse complement strand
GATGACCGGCGTGGAGGGCTATGTCGAATCGGCGGCCTCCGGCATGCTGGTCGGCATCGAGACGGCGGCGCGTGTGCTGGGACTTCCCGCGGCCGATTTCCCGCAGGAGACGGCCATCGGCGCGCTTGCACTGTATATCTCCGGCGGCAGCGTCGGGGATTTCCAGCCGATGAACATCAATTTCGGCATCATCTCTCCGCTCGGCTACCGCGTCAAGGGCAAGCGAAACAAGAACGCCGAGATCTCGAAGCGCTCCCTTGCGATCATAGAAGAGATAAAGACAAAGGAGATCATGCAGCTATGAGGATCATTGTTGACGCCATGGGCGGGGACAACGCCCCGCAGGAGATCGTAAAGGGCGCGGTCCGCGCACACAAGGAACTGGGCGTGGACATCACGCTCGTCGGCAGGATCGAGGAGGTCAAGGCCTGCCTCGCCGGCGAGGATGAGTCGTCGTATGAGCTTGTCGACGCGCGTGAGGTCATCGAGATGGAGGACGATCCCTCCACGGCGACGCGGCGCAAAAAGGATTCGTCGATGGCGGTCGCGCTGCGCATGCTCAGCGAGGGCAAGGGCGACGCGGTGGTCTCCGCCGGGTCGACCGGCGCACTGCTGACCGGCGCGACGCTGACGGTCAAGCGCATCCGCGGCATCCGCCGCGCGGCGCTGGCGCCGATCCTGCCCGCGGGCGAGCACGGCGTCATGCTGATCGACTGTGGCGCGAACGTCGAGTGCACGGCGGAATATTTGCTGCAGTTTGCCTATATGGGCAGCTTTTACGCCAAAAAGATGATGGGCTGCGACAAGCCGCGCGTGGGTCTTTTGAACGTCGGAACCGAGGACACCAAGGGCGACGAGCTGCGCCACCAGGTCTTTGCGCTGCTCAAGGCGGCGGACGAACAGGGACGCATCCGCTTCGTCGGCAACATCGAGGGCACCGGCGTCTTTGACGGGGCGGCCGATGTCGTCGTGACCGACGGCTTTACCGGCAACGTGCTCTTAAAGGCGACCGAGGACGTGATCAAGTTCATGATGCACGCGCTCAAGGACGTATTCTACAAGAGCACGATGAACAAGCTGGCCGCCGCGGTGCTCAAGAGCGACCTCGCCGCCATGAAGAAATCAATGGACGTCAACGAGGTCGGCGGTACGGCGCTGATCGGCATTTCCCGTCCGGTCATCAAGGCGCACGGCTCGTCGAACGCCGCGAGCTTTTTCGCCGCCATCCGCCAGGCCAGGGCCTTTGTCGAGGCCGGCGTCGTGGAGGATATCAAGGCCAACATCGAATATATGAGGATCAAAACCGAAAGTGATGCAAACGCTTGAAAGCCGCATCGGCTACCGATTCAACAATAAAAAGCTGCTGGAAACGGCCATGACCCACAGCTCCTACGCCAACGAGCGCCATGCCGAGGGCGCGGAGAGCTATGAGCGGCTGGAGTTTCTGGGCGATTCGATCCTGGGGCTGACGGCGGCGGAGTTTCTCTACCGCCACGAGCCGTCGCTGCCCGAGGGGCGGATGACGCGTCTGCGCGCCGAGCTCGTGTGCGAGACAAGCCTGCACAAGGCGGCGCTTGCGCTGGGGCTGGGCGAATTCATGCGCCTCGGCCGCGGCGAGGAGCTGACCGGCGGGCGCGAGCGCACCTCGATCCTGGCCGACATGGTCGAGTCGACCATCGCCGCGATCTATCTCGACGGCGGAATCGACGAGGCAAAGCGCTTTATCATGGCGCATGTGCTGAGCGACGCCGAGATCGGCGAGGTGCACCCGAGCGCCGACTATAAGACCGCGCTGCAGGAATATGTCCAGCGCGAGGGCGAGTGCCAGATCCGCTATGAGCTCATTGGCGAGTCCGGCCCCGACCATAACAAGACCTTTACCTTTTCCGTCTCCGTCAACGGCAAAACCGTCGGAGAGGGGAGCGGCCGCACCAAAAAGGAGGCCGAACAGATGGCCGCCTGCCGCGCGCTGGCGCTTCTGCAGGCATGAGCGCAAGGGAGTGCATCATCCCGGTCTTCGTGCCGCACCTCGGCTGCAGGCACGACTGCGTCTTCTGCAACCAGCGGCGCATCAGCGGCAGCGAAACACCGGCCACGGCCGCAACCGTTATACAGGCGATCGAACAGTCAGCCGCCTTGCCCCGCAGCGGGGCAAAGCGGCAACTGGCGTTTTATGGGGGCAGCTTCACGGCCATCGAAACAGCGAAGCAGGAGGAGCTGCTTTCCGCCGCGGCCGCGGCGATCGCACGCGGGGAGATCGATTCGATCCGGCTCTCGACCCGCCCGGATGCGATCGACGAGACCGTGCTGGCGCGGCTGCGGCGCTACGGCGTGGAGACGGTGGAGCTCGGCGCCCAGTCGATGGATGATGAGGTGCTGCGTCTCGCGGGACGCGGACATACGGCGGAGGACGTCGTAAACGCCGCAGGGGCGGTCAGAGCAGCAGGCTTTCATCTCATCCTCCAGATGATGACGGGGCTGCCCGGCGACAGCGCCGAAAAGGACGTCGAGACCGCGAAAAAGCTGATCGCACTGCATCCGGACGGCGTGCGGATCTATCCCACGGTCATTGTGCGCGATACGGCGCTCTATGAGCTGTGGCGCGCGGGGAGATACCGTGAGCACACGATCGAGGACGCGGTGGCGGCCTGCGCGCAGCTCGTGCCCCTCTTTGAGGAGGCAGGCGTGGAGATCATCCGTCTGGGGCTCAACCCGACCGAGGAGCTCTCCGCCGGCGCGGCCGTCGCCGGGGCGTACCATCCCGCGCTCGGCGAGCTTGTAAGGGCGCGCGTGATGCGTCAAAAGGCGCTGCGGCTCCTGCAGGGGATCGAGCCCGGCAGCGTGGTGACCCTGGGCGTGCGCGCCGGGGAGCTTTCCCAGATGATCGGACAAAAGCGGGAGAACATCACAGCTATCTGCGGATCGCTCTCGCTCGCCGGGCTGAAGGTACGCTCCTGCCCGCTTGAAAAGGGAGAAATCGTCATACTTTCCGTTGAAAAATCCGGGAAAGTATAATATAATATTTCAGTTGATTATTTTGTGATAACGAGGGAATCCATTTGTATTTACGGGCACTTGAGATCCAGGGCTTCAAGTCCTTTCCGGACAAGACGCGCCTGACATTTGAAAAGGATATCACCGCCATCGTCGGCCCCAACGGCTCCGGCAAGTCGAACATCGCCGACGCGATCCTCTGGGTCATGGGCGAGCAGCGCACCAAGGCGCTGCGCGGCACCAAGATGGAGGACGTCATCTTCGGCGGCACGGAGAAGCGCGGCAAGCTCGGCTATGCGCAGGTCTCGCTGATCATCGACAACTCCGCCCACATTTTCGACAGCGATTCGAGCGAGATCATGCTGACCCGCCGCTATTACCGCAGCGGCGAGAGCGAGTATTTCATCAATCGCGAGAGCGTCCGACTCAAGGACATCAACAGCCTTCTGATGGACACCGGCCTCGGGCGAGACGGGTATTCCATCATCGGCCAGGGCCGTATCGCCGAGATCGTCTCGACCAAAAGCACCGACCGGCGCGAGGTCTTTGAGGAGGCCGCGGGCATTTCGCGCTACCGCTACCGCAAGGAAGAGGCGGAGCGAAAGCTCGAGCGCACGGAGGACAACCTCCTGCGCATCAACGACAAGATCGAAGAGCTGGAGATGCAGGTCGGCCCGCTCAAGGAGCAGTCGGAGATCGCAAGACGCTATCTCGTGCTGCGTGACGAGCTGAAGGGACGCGAGGTCTCCGTCTGGATGGCGACGCTTGAAAAGCTGCATGCCCAGGCCGAGAGCGTGAATCTCGAATACGAGCAGGTCACGAAGGATCTGGAAAACGCGCGCGCAAGCCTCGAGGCGCTGTACGCCTCATCGGGCAGCATCACCGAGCGCATGCACCAGAAGGACGTCGAGACCGAGCGGGCGCGCGAACGTCTCTCCGCTGAGGAGGGCGCTGCGGCCGAATGTGAATCCGCCTCCGCGGTCATCCGCGCGAACATCGAAAGCACCCGCGAGAGCGCCGCGCGCCTCCTGGAGGACATGCAGCGCCAGGAGAGCCGCGCACAGGAGCTGCGCGCCCAGATCGGCGAAAACGAGCGGCGTATTGCCGCCATCGACGCCGAGCTTTCCGCCGCGGAAGAGAGCGAAAAACAGACGGCGAACGTCATCGACGGCTGCCGCCTGAAGATCCAGAGCCGCGAGGCCATTTTAAACGACCTTACCGAGCGGGCGAACCGTCTTTCGGTCGAGCTGAAGAGCACCGAATCGCGCATCGCGATGCTCGAAGAGATGGAAAAGAACTTCGAGGGCTATTCCGGCGCGGTACGCAGCGTCATGCGCGAGGCCGAGCACGGCGCGCTGCGCGGCATCCACGGCCCGGCGGCCAACCTTGTGAAAACAGACAGGGAGTGCGCCCTCGCGATCGAGACGGCGCTCGGCGCGTCGGCGCAGCATATCGTCGTCGATACACAGAACGACGGCAAAAACGCCATCGAATTCCTAAAGCGCCGCGACGCCGGTCGGGCGACCTTCCTGCCCATGGACACGATCCGCGGCAGCGTCATGCGCGACGCGCCCGTGAACGATCCGGGCTTTGTGGGTGTGGCGTTCGACCTCGTCAGCTTTGACGAGCAGTACAGAGGCATCTTTGAAAACCTGCTTGGCCGCACGGTCGTGGCGGAGACGCTGACGGACGCGGTACGGATGGCGAAGGCCACCTCGAACCGCGTGCGCATCGTCACGCTCGACGGCCAGGTCATCAACGCCGGCGGCTCGATGACCGGCGGCAGCAGCGCCAAAAACAGCGGCATCCTCTCCCGCGCCAACGAACTGGAGGCGCTGCGCTCCCGCCGCGCGAGCGCCGAGGAAAAGGCGCGCGGCAGCGCCGCAGAGCTAGAGCGGGCGAGAGCCAATCTCGCCAACGTCCGCTATCAGCTCGACAGCGCCCTTGCCGACCAGGCGGAGCAGCGCAGCGCGCGCTCCTCGCGCGAGGCAGAGCGGCGCACGACGGAAAACGCCGTGTCCCAGCTCTCGGCCCTGCTCGGCGCGCTGACGGGCGACAGCGAGCAGAGAAAGCTCGCCGCCGCCGAGAGCGAAAAACAGATCGCTTCGCTGCAGCAGCAGCTGGCGGATAAGGAAAAAACGCTCGCAGCCATCACCGGGCGGATCGCCGCGATCCGCGACGAGATCGCGCAGATCACCTCCGGCCGGCTGGAGCTCGAGGGCAAGCGCACCCGCGCCGAGAAAGAGACGCAGGAGCGCAATGCCGAGATCATCGCGCTGGAAAGACAGAGCGCGAAGATCGAACAGAAAAAGCTCTCCGCCGATATGGAGGAAAAGCAGATCCTCGACCGGCTGTGGGACAATTACGAGCTGTCGTTCACCGAGGCCAGCGCCCTGCGAAAGCCGATCGAGTCGATGGCGAAGGAAAACCGCCTGATCGCGGATCTGCGCCGCGAGATCTCGTCGCTCGGCACGCCGAACCTCGGCGCGATCGAGGAGTACAAGCGCGTGTCCGAGCGCTATGAGTTCCTCTCGACCCAGCGCGACGACGTGGAAAAGGCGAAGGGCGAGCTGCTCGGCATCATCCGGGACATCACGGGGGAGATGGAGGAGGTCTTCATTACCCAGTTCCGCGCGATCGACGAGGCCTTCCGCACCACCTTCCGCGAGCTCTTCGGCGGCGGCAAGGCGTCACTGGAGCTCGAGGATGAAAACGACGTGCTCTCCTGCGGCATCGAGATCAAGGTCCAGCCCCCCGGCAAGGCGATCACGACGATCAGCCTGCTCTCCGGCGGCGAGATGGCCTTTGTGGCGATCGCGCTGTATTTCGCAATCTTAAAGGTGCGGCCCACGCCCTTCTGCGTGATGGACGAGATCGAGGCCGCCCTTGACGAGGCAAACGTCAACCGCTATGCCGACTATATGCGCCGCATGGCAGACAGGACGCAGTTCCTCGTCATCACCCACCGCCGCGGCACGATGGAGGCGGCGGACATGCTCTATGGCGTGACGATGCAGGAAAAGGGCGTTTCGAGCGTGATCGAGCTTGACCTCGAGAGCGCACAGAAGACGATCGAAGAGGATTGATATGGGACTGTTTGATAAATTGTTTTCCGGTCTGAGCAAGACCCGGAACCAGATGGACGAGCTCGAGGAGCTCTTCCAGGACTACGCCCCCGACAGCGAGGACTTTTACGACGATCTCGAGGAGCTGCTCGTGCTCTCCGACGTGGGCGTCTCCACGGCCGAGGCCGTCGTCAAGGGCATGCGCAAGCTGACGTGGGAGCGCCGCTTCCGCAAGGGCTATGAGGCGCGCGAGGGGCTGATCGAGCTGCTCAGCAAGATGCTCCAGATCGGCGAGAGCTCGCTGAAAATGGACACCAAGCCCTCCGTCATCCTGATGGTCGGCGTCAACGGCGTCGGCAAGACGACGACGATCGGCAAGCTGGCCTCCCAGCTCAAGAGCGAGGGGAAAAAGGTCCTGCTCTGCGCAGGCGACACCTTCCGCGCCGCCGCAGCCGAGCAGCTTGACATCTGGGCGCAGCGTTCCGGCACCGAGATCGTCAGGCACGCCGAGGGGAGCGACCCCGGCGCGGTGGTCTATGACGGCATCTGCGCCGCCAAGGCGCGCGGCAGCGACGTCGTCATCATCGACACGGCCGGCCGCCTGCACAACAAGCAGAATCTGATGAACGAGCTGGCAAAGATCCGCCGCATCATCGAGCGCGAGCTGCCCGAGGCGGACGTTGAAACGCTGATGGTGCTCGACGCGACGACGGGGCAGAACGGCCTGATCCAGGCCAAGCAGTTCCTCGAGACCTCGGGGCTGACGGGCATCGTGCTGACAAAGCTCGACGGCACGGCCAAGGGCGGCATCGTCTTTGCCATCGCGAACGAGCTGAAGCTGCCGGTCAAATATGTCGGCGTGGGCGAGGGGATCGACGATCTGATCCCGTTCGATCCCAAGAACTTTGTCGAGGCGCTGTTCAAGCAATAAGCGACCTCTCCCCATCGCTTCTTGCCTTCCCCAACGGGGAGGCTATAAAGAATAGGAGACCTCATCCGTCGGACAAAGTCCGACACCTTCCCCAGAGGGGAAGGCTATATTGAAGGAGATTTAAATATGCCAATTACAAGCAAACAGCGCGCCTATCTGCGCGGTCTTGCGATGAACGCAGAGACGATCATCCAGATCGGCAAGGGCGGCATTACGGACAACGTGGTCCTCTCCGTCGCGGACGCGCTCAAGGCGCGCGAGCTCGTCAAGGGCAAGGTGCTCGAGAGCTCGATGCTCACCGCGCGCGAGGCCTGCGACGAGCTGTGCGAACGCTGCGCGGCAGAGCCGGTGCAGTGCATCGGAACGAAATTCGTCCTGTATAAGCGCAACGAAAAAGAGCCGAAAATAGAATTGCCGAAGGCTGCGAAGAAGAAATGAAGATCGCCATCTACGGGGGCAGCTTCAACCCCCCGCATCTGGGACATGTCGAAGCGGCGCGCACCGTCGCGGCTGTACTTGCGCCTGATAGGCTGCTGATCGTTCCGGCCAGCGTCCCGCCCCACAAGGCTCTCGCGGACGGCAGCCCCACCGCACAGCAGCGGCTGGAGCTCTGCCGTCTGGCCTTTGCCGACATCCCCGGCGCCGAGATCAGCGAGATCGAGCTGCGGCGCGAGGGGAAAAGCTATTCCTACGACACGGTCCGCCTGCTGCGGGAGGAAAACCCCGACGCGCAGCTTATTCTCGTGGTCGGCACAGATATGCTCCTGAGCTTTGAAAAGTGGTACCAGTTCCGCTACCTGCTGGAGAACTGCGCGCTTGCCGTCCTTGCCAGAGGAGAGGACGATCTTGACGAGCTGCGCGCGGCGGCGGCCTATCTGCGCGAGAGCTATGACGCCGATGTGACCGTTCTGCCGCACGAGCCGATCGCGATCAGCTCCGAGACGATCCGCGAGCGGCTGGGAATGCGGGGGGGCGAGGATTACCTCAGCGACGCGGTCTATGCCGAGATCATCCGCCGCCGCTACTACGGCGCAAAGCCCTCGCTGCCCTGGCTGCGGGAAAAAACGCTGGAGCATCTCGACGAGCACCGCGTGGCGCACGTCGCCGGCTGTGAGAGCGAGGCGGTCAGACTTGCCATGCGCTGGGGCGAAGACCCCGAGCTTGCCGCCGAGGCCGGCATCCTGCACGACATCACCAAGAACCTTTCGTTTGATGAGCAGTTGCAGTTGTGCGAAAAGTATGGTATCATAAACGATAATTCCGAGCTGGAGGCTCCCAAGCTCCTCCACGCCAAGACCGGCGCCGCCCTGGCGCGGGACCTCTTCGGCGTGTCCGACACGGTGTATGCGGCGATCCGCTGGCATACGACCGGCAAGCCGGATATGAGCCTGTTTGAGAAAATCCTGTATCTTGCCGATTATATCGAGCCCACCCGTGACTTCGAGGGGATCGACGAGCTCAGAGAGCTCGCCTTTACCGATCTCGACGGCGCGATGGTTCTGGGGCTCGGTATGACGATCGACGAGATCAGGCGTTCGGGGCACGAGCCCTATATCGATACGCTTGATGCGTATGCCTGGTACAAAGAGAAGGAGAAATGACACATGCTGACACCCGCCCAAATCGCCGCCATCGCCGTCAAAGCGCTGGATGACAAAAAGGCAAAAGACATCAAGGTCCTCAAGACCGACGGGCAGACCGTTCTGGCGGATTATTTCGTCATCTGCAACGGCACCTCCGCCCCGCACATCAAGTCGCTGGTCGACGAGGTGGACCGCCAGCTCTCCGAAGCGGGCGAGCCGCTCATCCGCCGCGAGGGTCTGCGCTCGGATATCTGGGTGCTGATGGACTTTGGCTGCGTCATCGTCCACGTCTTTACGGACGAAGCGCGCAAATTCTACAATCTGGAGCGTCTCTGGAGCGATGCCGAGACAGTTGAGCTCTCATCCCTTCCGCGCCCCTGATTACAGGGGCGTCAGGAGCTTTCTCCCTGCCTAACGGGGGAAATTTATAAAAGGGATTGATTGAATATGAAATACGATTTTGCTGCCATCGAAAAGAAATGGCAGGACAACTGGGAAATTACGAAGCCTTACGCCGCCGTCACCGGCAGCAAGAAGCCCAAGTTCTACGGGCTGATCGAATTCCCGTACCCCTCCGCCGCGGGACTGCACGTCGGCCATCCGCGCCCCTTTACCGCGATCGACATCGTCTCGCGCAAAAAGAGGATGGAGGGCTACAACGTCCTCTTCCCGATCGGCTTTGACGCCTTCGGTCTGCCGACCGAGAACTTCGCGATCAAGAACCACATCCACCCGGCGATCGTCACCAGGCAGAACATCGAGAACTTCACCCGTCAGCTCAAAATGCTGGGCTATGGCTTTGACTGGGACCGCGTCGTGGATACGACCGACCCGAGCTATTACAAATGGACCCAGTGGATCTTCCTGCAGATGTTCAAAAAGGGCCTTGCCTACAAGACCACGATGCCCATCAACTGGTGCACGAGCTGCAAGTGCGGCCTGGCCAACGAAGAGGTCGTCGAGGGCGTGTGCGAGCGCTGCGGCTCGCCCGTCATCCGCAAGGAAAAGAGCCAGTGGATGCTGCGCATCACGAACTATGCCGACCGTCTGATCGACGATCTGGACGATCTCGACTATATCGAGCGCGTCAAGGTCCAGCAGCGCAACTGGATCGGCCGCTCCACGGGCTGCGAGGTCACGTTCAAGACCAACACGCCCGACACGATCACCGTCTATACGACCCGCGCCGACACGCTCTTCGGCGTGAGCTATGTCGTCATCTCTCCGGAGCACCCGCTGCTGGAGAAGTGGAAGGGTCAGATCAAAAACTGGGACGAGGTCAAGGCCTATCAGGAGGCCGCCTCGCGCAAGTCCGATTTTGAGCGCGGCGAGCTGAACAAGGACAAGACCGGCGTGCGTCTCGAGGGCATCGAGGTCACGAATCCCGCGAACGGCGCGATCGTGCCGATGTTCGTCTCGGACTATGTCCTCATGGGCTACGGCACCGGCATCGTCATGGGCGTTCCCGGCCACGACCAGCGCGACTGGGAGTTTGCGACCAAGTTCGGTCTGCCGATCATCGAGGTCGTCGCCGGCGGCGACATCACCAAGGAGGCCTTCGTCTCCAAGGACGACAACGCGATCATGGTCAACTCCGGCTTCCTCAACGGCATGACCGTCAAGGAGGCGATCCCCGCCATGAAGGAATACGCCGTCAAGCAGGGCTGGGGCAAGGAAAAGGTCAACTACAAGCTGCGCGACTGGGTCTTTACCCGCCAGCGCTACTGGGGCGAGCCGATCCCCCTCGTCCACTGCGACAAATGCGGCTGGGTACCTCTCGACGAGAGCGAACTGCCGCTGCTGCTGCCGCAGGTGGACAGCTATGAGCCCACCGACGACGGCGAGAGCCCGCTGAGCAAGATGACCGACTGGGTCAACACCACCTGCCCCTGCTGCGGCGGCCCGGCCAAGCGCGAGACCGACACGATGCCCAACTGGGCAGGATCCTGCTGGTACTATCTGCGCTATATGGACCCGCACAACGATTCCGCGCCGGTCTCCAAGGAGGCTGAGGAATACTGGGGCCCGGTGGACTGGTAC